>NZ_JCBANG010000039.1:0-55100 GCF_059760905.1 Achromobacter sp. 1011811831 | reverse complement strand
CCCCGCCACGCTGCGGGCGGGCACCCGCCGGCTGGCCTGCGTCGGCGCCTGCGCCGCGCCCTTGGCGGCGAACCAGCCGGGGCTGAAGGCGGCCGGCGCGGCCTGGGCCGCCGGCGTCAGGCCGCCGGCCGCCAGCAGCAAGGCAAGCGCCGCCGGCACGGGCTTGAGGCGGACCGCCTTCGAGGCGGCCTCCATCGAGCGGGTCACGGGGAACTTGCATGGACGCGATGTCATGGCGGGCAATCCTGATCCGAGTAGCCAAATGGGTATCGGCCAACCGACGGCGCAATTGCGCGCGTGACGGCGGCCCATACTCCAATGACGCGATTCGGCGCGGGAATGGCTACCGGAAAGGAGCGACTATTTTGTAACGGCGGCATGGCGCAGCCGTGCGGGCTCAGCTCAGCAGCACGATGCCGCCCGGCAGCTGCGTCAGCTGCGCACCGTACAAGTCGCGCAGCATGCGCAGCGCCAGGTCGGTCTGCGTGATGGCGAAGCGCATGCGCACGCGGCGCGCGGCCAGGGTCGAGTTGTGCAGCAGCACGCGGCCGGGACGATAGCGGTTGATCTCGTCCACCACCTCGGCCAGCGTCTGCCCGGAGAAGCTGAGCGTGCCGCTGCGCCAGGCGTCGACCATCGCCAGGTCGGCGGTCACCGCCGCCCGCAGTCCCGACTGGTCGTAGTACAGCTGCTGGCCCGATGCCAGCGTGCGCCGGCTGCCCGCCTGCTCCACCTCGACGCTGCCCTGCAGGCAGGTGACGCAGACCTGCGGGCCGGTGTAGCGCAGGTTGAAACGCGCCTGCCGCGCATGCGTGGCGCCGGCGCCGGCGTAGACGGTCACGGCGTCGTCGCCGCCGCCGGCATCGACCTGCGCTTCGCCAGCGACCAGCTCGATAGCCTTGCCGTCAGGCATCGCCGCGCGGCGGTTGATGCGCGTCTGCGTGTTCATCCGCACTGTCAGCGCATCCGACAGCGCCACGTTGCGTTGCTCGGCGGTGCCGGTGCGGAAATCGGCGGTGTAGTCCAGCAGCGAGGGCCACAGCGACAGCGGCGGCCACACGGCCAGCGCCGCGCCGCCTGCGGCCACCGCCGTGCCGAAGAAGGCCCGGCGACCCGGGCTGGCAAGACGCCGCGCGGGTGGATGCGCCAGGCAGGGATCGCGGCTGGCGGCCCGCTTGAGCACCGGGTCCATCTCCTGCCACAGGCGCGCCACTTCGTTCCAGGCGCGCGCGTGCGACGGGCTGCTGGCGCGCCACAGCTTGAAGGCCTCGGCGTCGCCGCGCGTCGCGCCGCGATCGCGCAGGCGCAACCACCATTGCTCGGCTTCGCGCCGCAGGCGGTCGTGATCGTCGGAAGGGTTCATGGCGCCAAGCATCGTGTCAGAATTTCCGCCGGCCCACAATATCGCCATCGGCCACGGCCTGCGTGTCCGCCAGCCGCAGCCGGCAGTGGCGCATCGCGGCGGCCAGCTCCTTCTTCACCATCGCCACCGAGATCTGGAAACGCTCTGCGATCTCGGCGTTGAGCAGGCCATCCACGCGCGCCGCGGCCAGGATCGCGCGCTGTCGCGGCGGCAGCTCATCCATCGCCGCTTCCAGCGCCTGCACGTCCAGCCTCGCGGCGACCACGCGCTGCGGATCGGCGGTTTCGTCCACTACCTGCAGCAGCGCCTCGCGCTCGTCGTCGTCCAGCAGCTCGCGGCTGCGGCGCCAGTCGTCGGTGGCGATGCGCGCCGCCATGCGCAGCAGATAGGCATCGGGATTCAGCACCGGACTGGCGGGCCGGGCGGCGTCCAGCTTGATCCAGGTCTCGTGCAGCGCGGCCTGCGCCTGGTCGCGCGAACCGACGATGCGTTCCAGGCTGCGGCGCAGCTCCGGATAGCGGGCGATCAGCCGCAGGCGCAACAGCGCGGCGGAGAACATCGACATGCCGCTACTCCGCCGGCCGACGCGCGGCCGGGCAGTTGGCGCCGCCGGGCAGCAGCAGCACCGAGACGGGCTGCGGCATGCCCGCAGGCGGCGGCGCGCCCACGTCCATGCCCTGCACGGCGCGCGTCACGGCCGCGTCTACCCGCAAGCTGCCTGTCGTGTCCAGCAGCCGCAGCCGGCTTACCTGCCCGCTGTCATCCACGCGCAGCTGCAGCGCCAGCCGGTACGCGCCCGGCCTGGCGGCCGCGTTGCCGCACAGGCTGCGCAGCAAGGCCTTCTGCACCCGGCCGACATAGCCGCTGAAATCCGCGTCGCCGCTGCGCGCCCCCGGAATGTCGCGGGCGTCCAGCACCGCCGCCGAGGGCGCGGAAGCCGGCGCGGGCGCGGCGGGCTCGTAAACCACGATGGCCTCGCCATCGGTCTTGCGGATGCGCAGTCCCGAGCCGTCCAGCAACAGGCGCAGCGCCTCCAGCACGGTGTAGCGGCCCGACAGCGCGGGCGCGGGCCGGCGCGCATGGCGCTCCTCGACCAGCACCGCCACGCCGGCCACGTGGCCGATCGCCTCCAGACTGTCGCCCAGCGGCTGCGCGGACAGCGCATAGGCATGACGCTCGCCGGCCAGGCGGTCCGCTTGCGCGGCGGCGGACGGCGGCTCGCCCGTGCCGTTCGTCTGGGCGGACGTGTCGGGGCACATCAGACACACGCCTGCCAGTGCCAACACACTGAGCGGCGCCGGGATGCAACTCATCGCGCGAAATCGGGCATGGGATGGAGGGGAAATGGCCAGGGCGCGGCCGGACCGGGCTACGCCGGCCAGCAGGCTAGCCCAGGGAAATGACCCTGCCATGACAGTTGTGACAGGCGAGTGCTGCGGCAGACGCCATGGCAGCCCTGGCCTCGAGCGAGGCCAGACGACAAAAACCCGCGTTCTTCAAGAAGAATCGCGGGTCTTGTCTTGCATGTCCAGGTGAACCTGAAGCATTGAATTGGTGCGACGGCGAAACTCGAACCACATAGGTAAATTACTCCGCTTATCAGCCAAACCTACTCAAAAACATACTCAAATTTGGCTGTCTGGCCGCTTCTTCGTTGCCAGAGCGACCCGCTACGGGGCCGACCTCTTCAAGACAACGCCGCCCTCTCGTTGCCAACTGCCAAAGTTATTTTGTTGTTGATCCGACACGGCAGCCACACCTAAGCTGGTTTTAGCACGCCAGAGCTTAGCCCTCGGCGCGCCCCTCAACCAGCGCCGCAACGCTGCCAGAAAGACGGCTGCTTCAACAGCGATCTGCGCTTTCCGCCTCTCCCCGATTGTCCATTGAGTGCCCCTGATGTCCCTGGGCGGCCTCGTTGCGCGCACCTGAAACCAAGGAATGTGTCATGTCCAACATACCCAGCACCGTAACCTCGACCGCGGAGGGCTTCCGGCCCGCCTTCGCTCGCATCGCGCAGAACGGCGACTTCGATTGTGCCTTCGCGTGCATCGCGAGCATCACAGGGAAGCCGCTTGCAGAGGTCCGCGAGCTCGCAGTGAACCGGTTCAAGCATCCCGCGCATGGTCCCTACTGGATCACCGAAGACCTGATTGCCGGACTTCTGGCGCACTACGGCTGGGTTGCCACGGTCTACAAAGAGGTAAGCAAGCTGGCGGATGTCCCGGATCTGGCCATCGTGATGGTGGACTACGACCCCGACAAGGAAATCGGCCGCCACGTACTGTTCCACCGTGCGTCGGCAAGTCACTCGCCAAAGACCACCATTGCCTACATCGTTGACCCTGCATACTGGATCGAGACGTCCGCGCATGTCCAAACTGACCTCAAGCCGCTTGGCGCGGCTTGGTACATCGGCGTGCATCCCATGGCCACGAAAAGCGCCGCCGGCAAGTAGAGCTAGGGAGTGACCAGTTCCGCCATCGTGACACCGAGTGCGGCGGCGATGCGATCGATGTTGGCGATCGATAGATTGCGTTCCCCGCGTTCCACAGAAGACACGTAGTTCGGATGCAGGCCCGCCCTTTCAGCCACCTGCTCCTGAGTTAGCTGCTTTTCTTTGCGAATGCGGCGCATGTTCGCGGCAAACAACACCTGCGCATCACACTTTTGCGTTGGGTTAGACATGCCGCAGTTTTTCTTATCCCTCCCCCTCATTCCACACACTTTGGGTTTGGTTTTGGTACATTCAGCCCTACAACCAAACTCAAAGTGTGTTTTTTAAACTCTTAACCCTCGATATGCAGATCCAACGACAAACGTTCAGCAGACTCCGCGCACGCAATGCGACCCTCGCCCTTGCAGGAATATTTGCGGCCCTTCTCACGACAGGCTGCGGTGCGGCGGCACCAGGCAATGCGGAAGTCAGGAACTTCCTTGAAGGTCGATTCTCTGGCTGCCCTTTGTGGACCATTTCGAACGCCAGGAAGATCGACAGCGTCCAGCGGGGCGACAAGTACCAACTCGATTACGAAGCCACCCTGACGATCCGTGAAGACTTCGCCCGCAGTACTTACGCCAGCGTTCGCGGATTCGTTGATGACCCTCGCAACAAGCCTTGCATGGGTGAGATGGGCAATGTTGTCGCAGGCATGGCAGGCGCAGTGAACCCGCAAACGCTACAAACCGTCCTGCGAGGCGCGGTGCTACTGATCCAGTCCAAACAAGGATGGCGGCTGCTCGGGCACCCCCAGGAAGAATTCGTCATGCCGGGCCGTTAGCCGTCTGGCCTGGCCCGTACTCAACACTAAGGAATTCGAAATGCGCACCTACGCGTTAGCTTTACTTCTAGCACTATCTAGCCCGGCAGCACTTGCTGGCGCTACCGGCAAATACGTCAAGAAGGGTGGCGTACTCACGGTCAAAGAAACCACACAGGGCGTCCAGTTCGCCTTCAACACCAGCGTTGGTACCCACACTTGCAGTTTGGGGGAAGATGAGCCGCTAATTGCCCGTCCCATTGACGGCTCACGGGCCACGTGGACTTCGGACGATCCGGCTGATCAGTGCGTCGTTCTCCTGAACTTTTCCAATCGCGCCGTCCAAGTCACCACGAAGGGATGCGATAGCTACTGCGGCATGAATGCCGCCGGATCCTTGGCGGGCAAATACAGCCAGAAGTAGCTACGTCAAGTCGCGTCATCCATCGCAAGCGCCAAGGTTACTTGCCTTGGCTCTTTTGCATTCCGCCCGCCTAACACCCCTTGCCTGTCAAAAGCGAAGACCCATGAAAGAACATCAATGCTGCATTCCAGCATCGACCACAGAACGTACCGGCCTACCCATTTCTCTCGGCCAGAGGTCGTGACATCCCCAGGTGCCTTGAATCTGCTGCAGCGGGCAAACCTGAATCCATTCCAAATTCTATTGCGCCATAGGTCTGGTGATTGGGGCGATGTACTCCGGAGGATGCTGCAGCCAACGAAGCGGCGGCGATCCACGACCACCGCATCATATCTACATATGGGGTAGCGGGCGAACGATTATGGATCATCAACGAAGCTGATCGGTCTTCCGTGACGCGCCTGCTGCCACGACACACTGGATATGGAGTCGAACCCAAACAATGACGAATGCGATCACGCGGAACGCCCCTTTGCGTGATCTTCTCGCGATGCTGTTCCTGCTCTGGCCGTCGCTCAGACGCTCAACAAGAGGATTCCACCAATCATGAAAGAAACCAATAGCGATGCCGGCATCGCATCAAGATACCCAATGCCTAAGCCATATCGAAACTCATCAGACGATACTGCTGCTTCGATGACCGTGGAAAATTACTTAGATGCGGCCCGTTCGGCCGCGACAAAGAAAGCGTATGCAGCAGATGTTGCTCACTTTCTGGCCAATGGTGGAAAGCTGCCCGCGACTTCAGCACAACTCTGCGCGTATCTGGCCAACCTCGCTGCAACTTCGGCCGTAGCGACCATCGAACGAAGGCTGATCGGTATCCACCGTGCCCATCAAGATCGAAACTTGGAGTCTCCTGTCACGCATGTCACGGTGAGACAGACCATGCAAGGGATACGCAGAACGCTGGGCACTGCGCAGCGCCGTGTGCGCGCGATCGTCAAAGATGATCTATTGGAACTTCTTGTTTTGATCGACCAGCAAAAGCCGATAAAAGCAGCGCGGGACAGAGCACTTCTACTGATCGGCTTTAGCGGTGCATTCAGGCGAGCTGAACTCGTGGGGATTCAGTATGAAGACCTCACTGAAGTAAGCGAAGGCATTGAGATCCTATTGAGACGCTCCAAGACAGATCAAAATGGTGCGGGGCGCACAATATTCATTCCTCGCTCTAACGGTGCGAGATGCCCTGTTACTGCATTGGATCAATGGAAAGGCCTAAGCGGCATTGTTTCCGGTTACGTCTTTCGAAGCATAACGCGCCACGACGCCGTGGGAAAAAACCCGCTTACGAGTCAATCTGTGGCACTAATTCTGAAAGCTGCATATCAACGCAACGGAGGTGACCCCAGCCTCGTTGCCGGCCATAGCCTCCGGGCCGGATTTGTCACCACTGCAGCAATGGCCGGCCTGCCACCTTTTCAGATCCAACAACAGACAGGTCACAAATCAACGGCCTCTCTAGCACGATACATACGTCCTATTGATCGCCAAAAGCTTCCAAGTCTGCTGTAGAAGTTCAGACTGATAAACCCAACACCACCCTAGGACTCATACGACTTTATTTTAATCAAAGGATATGCCCTTGGCGCCCCTCCACCATCATAAGCAGAAAACAAGACACTATCCCCCTTCTTGAGCTCATCGAAAACACCATAGAGACTATTTTTATGAAAAAACACATCTCCTGATTGGCACGAAATGAATCCCCACGCGTTGTGATCAATACGCTTCACCACCCCTTCCCCTCGAAAACTTAGGGAATAACACAGATTTCCAGCCATTTTTACCAACTGATCAGCCGTAGGGCGATCATCGGGACTCTTTGAAAGACACTTAAAAACGACTTCCAATATCTCCCTTGCCAAAGGCGAAAACTGAGGATTTTTTAATACAAAAGCTGGTGGCTCAGGCAACTTAGCATCCATGATTTTTCTCACTGCGCGAAGCCCAGATCCGAAGGGCATTTCGCCCGTCAACAGTTGGAAGACCATAGCGCCCGTAGACCAGATATCTACCGCACGAGACACATTTTTCGGGGTATCAATTGCTTCAGGAGCCATGTAAGGAAGAGCTCCGATAGCCGTGGCCGAAGTGGTCAAAGTAGCATCACCTCCCTCCACCGCCTCCACCAGCTCCTCTTCGGTCATTTTGGCGATTCCGAAGTCGGTTATTTTCACCTCCTCTGGAGAATAGCCACCGACAACCATGAGATTCGTTGGCTTTAAATCCCTATGTATTACGCCAGCATGATGAGCAGCAGCCAAGCCTTTAGCAACATGATGGAGAATCCTCGCCACCATGTAAGGATCCAAAAACGAAGCTCTCGTTAGCATTGCCTTGCTGAGATCAGCGCCTTGAATCAACTCTTCAACTAAAAACTGCCTACCCCCTTCACTCACATAATCAAGAGTTTTAGCAACATTAGGATGATTCACCTTGGCAGCAACTACTGCGCTCCGGTGAAATCGCTTAGTTGCCACGCTATTTTGGGGCGTCTTCAACGCCACGTGTCGATCTGAAAGACGATCTTTTGCAGCATAGACGAATTGCATGCCGCCCTTGTCTATATAACGCAAAACCTCATACCTATCGCCTATTAGATCTCCAGTTGCGAGTGGCCCTGTCACAGAACAATCTCCGGGTGAGAAATGTCAAAAGTAATAAACTTACGCTCATTAGCGCGGCGCTGAGCATTACCAAGCGAAATAACACTAGCGCCTGGCATGCTCATCCCCACTGGGACGATCTTATTATTAATTTCCACCTCTCCCGCCACATCATCCACAACAAAAGAGAAGCCGTCATATTTGATATGTATCTCCCCTACGTTTGCGAAAGTGAGCTTAACTAGGCGATTTTCAGAATCAAGCCGGAAACTCTTCTCAGAATATACTAGCAGCGCACGATGCCGATCTCTTAACAAGTAACGTGCGAGAGCATCCCGTACCGCGACCATGGTTGGCCGAGCGGCCGGATTGGGGTTCAAACATGAATCCAATAGCGAAACGACATCTTGTAGAAACGGCAGATGCTGCAGAGGCTCAGCAAAATAACTCACGCCCCGATGAACTGGTGGCTGTTCGAGCAGATCCTTTGGCAATCCATTGAGAGTCAGATACAGGGCAGACGCACCAAATGCGTAGGTATCCACCGCCTGAGTGAACCGATATGGCGGATAATATAACTCCGGAGCAGCAAACCCCCGCGTTCCAATGAAGGCTTTGGTCATTGCGCCGCCACCCTCTAAACGCGCCAAACCAAAATCGAAAATCTTTAGAATTCCCTCTGCATCGATTTTCATGTTGTTTGGCTTGATATCCCGATGGATTACTCCAAGAGCATGAATATCGGCAATCCCCGCAGCAATTTGCCACAATATTTTGCATAAATCGTGTGGAGAATCAAGCACCAACTTGGCTTCAAAGAGATCAGAACCCTCGATCAACTCTTGGACTATGCCCATTTCGCCCGCAGACGTTTTCACCAGGTCATAAATTTGAACAACGTGCTTTGATCTGAGCTTGAAAAGGGAATTAACCTCATCCTCGACTCGACCCCTATCTACCCCTTGATTTACAAATTTAATGGCGACTGAGCGCTCGAGGACAACATCTTGGCAGATTAAAACGTCTGACATTCCGCCAGACATTACTTCCCCTGTGGGCCTATAACGGTCAGGAATTTGGCGCATGTCTTATTTCTTTTTAAATTCAATGCCCAATTGCGGCTCGTCTTCATTGAGGGATAGGTCGGATTTCACTATTTTCCGTCTCCTTGACCTAGGAGTTCGCGTCCTCTTATTCTCTGACGGCGATACACCTTTTTCGTCCTCTCGTTCTGCCACGTCCTGCTGAGCAAGATGGGGGGACGATTCAAAACCTAAACGGCCACCTGGTTCGATTCTCGCTGGCTCTCTCACTTCCCCTACCCGATTTCGCCCCAAGGTCGGCCAAATCAGCTGAATCTCATTAAATGCATCCCATATTTCGATAGAATCATCAGGAGGTGCCGCTCCTCCGTCAAGCTCGGCAGTGAGAGCATCCATGCGTAAAGCTACAGCAGATGCATTATCTGGCCCCCCAAGCATTTTCGCAAGATCAATAAGTCTTCGAACGCTGATTCCTATATCTGCAGAAAAATAGATGATTTTCTCAAGATAAGCTTCCTCAATAAAGTGAACACCGTCGGATGTCAGAAAAAGCGCTCCATCCTGCCCGAAAACGTCCCAATCTATGCACGCTATGTGGGGCTCCATATCGGCCCCGATGCCAACAAACTGGAGTAATTCTGAGCGTCGCTCGCCGCCGGCCACTTTCCCCAGTTGCCCATCAAGAGTATCGTCTTTAGAAAGTTGCTTAAGGGCTCCGCCAGCATATTGATAGACCCTGCTATCACCCACACTTAACCAGCACGGTCGAAAGCCCTTGGCGAACAACAAAGCCACAAGCGTGCATCCTCCTCCGCCTGAGTAAGCTTCATAAACTGCGGCGTTCGCTCGAGCAGCAGCCTGGCGCAGCCAATCTTCGGGCTGCCTAGATCTTTTTTGAGCAACCTGCGAAACTGCGCTGATAAAAGCACCCAGGGCAAGTGCAGCGCATTCCGCGCCGGATCGCAACCCTCCAATCCCGTCAGCCAGAACGGCCAAAATATAAGGGTTTCCATTGAAATCAACGCTGCGGGCTATTGCTGCCCGATCCTCGTTGCCGTCACGTACTGATCCCGTATCCGTGCCGATTGCCGCTCCAACAGGCGCGACTCTGCGCACAGCACCAGAGGTTGTGCGTCGTAGTAGCCAAGCAGCAATCCTTGCTGCAGAATCATCATTGGAAAGGTGCATTCTTGTATATCTTCGTTCTATATAGGAAATTATTTCCTATAGATTTATATTAGCATCAACGTCCAGAACGCCTGCGATCAGTGGATGTGTAATGGTTGAAATTCTCGAGCCACATCGATTAAAACCAACCTGTAAAAGTTCGCTAAGTATTGCTAAGCCACGCTTATCGATAGTGTGAGCACAGCCCTATTGCCTCGAAGCACACCCCCCTGCTCGAGCTGGCAAGCCTAAAAACCGGATGGCAGCGCTCGATAATTTACCTACATCGAGGCCTAGTCCGTTTGTATACAACCGGTGAAGAGCGTCGCCACCTATTTTATTCAACATGTTTTCTAGTTGCTCGTAGTTGCTGCAGCATTGATATGCGTGCAAGTATCCGGAGGCCTTCGCGCTCATCGCCGGCACAAGATTCTTTAGAGTAATACCACGGGAGAGCAACTCTTCGAGTGATGAAAAGGCCATCATCTCTTTGCGAATTTGCTCGATCTGCTTTGTGGAGAGAATCAGCGTGTAGCCGCCACTAGTTAACGGCGCCAGGGACAGCCCCAAGAATTCGGCAACATCGGAGGGAGCATAGATCTCGGACTTTGATCCTTTACCGACCGGGGGAATTTCCAATCCCAGCTTTCCCAATGCTGCGTGGCAATACTTAAAAATCTCCTCGCACTCCACTGCTGACTCAGCAAAAAAAATTAGGTCGTCAGCGTATCTCACCGCTTGGTACCGGCGTTTGGACACAGCCTCATCAAACTCCCGAAGCAATACGTTTGAAAAAAAGGGCGATAGCGGCATCCCCTGCCGAACCCCCAGACCAGGGCGAATTCCTAAGTTCCTTACTCGACGCTGGGAGCTCCTTTTGGCGGCCCCTATTTCACACGCCACTGCGGACCGTAAGAGGGAATGAAGGCTAGATTCACGGACCAAAGACTCGATTCTTCGAGTTAGCTCGTCTCTCGGAATCCGGTCAAAAAACGACGCAATATCGGTTTTAAATACCCACTTCTTCACATTGCGAATACGCACTGCGACCGCCGCAGCATCTTGCACAGACCTATCAGGCAGAAAGCCATAGCTTATTTTGTTTTTTAGTTTGGCACTGTACTTATCAGCCAGGAAATTCAGAAGAGCCCTTTGAACGATCCTATCCCGCACGGTGGGAATGCAAATCAATCGATCTTTCCCATTACGCTTCTTAAGCAAAACTGGGCGCAGGTCGCTAAAACGATAATGACCCGACGCGAGTTCCTGGTGCAATAATCGAAGATGCACGTGAACGTTCCGCTCAAAGTCATTTATTGAGGTGGCGTCACTACCCACTGTGTCACGGCTAGACGGTTTTGCATTCTTATATAAATGCCGCCAAGCTTCCCACAACGAATCTCTAGAGAGAACTTTTTGGTATGCGTTTGCCATTCATCCAGGTACAACGCTGAGTTTGAATTCCCCGGGTCTCAGCGTGTTTGAAGGCCTAGCCGACAGCCCCAACGCCTCGCGCCTCGTGGGAGGTCACTGTTCCGTTGATGCCGCCGGTGACGCTCCCGCGATATCTCGCGGTAGCGCCATTTTGCCGCTTGGTCACGTGCAGCGCAACCGTTACTGATGGAACAGCCTCGCTGCATACAACATCGCCGCCACAAATGAGAATGCGTCCCATTACCCCTCCTTTTATACCAAAGGTGCCTCCAACTATGGCGATTGCAGCCGCCAAAGTCCAGAAATACACGAAGGCGCGCGCGAGGAAAGAAAGTCGGCCGCGACTCCCAGTCGCGTTTGCTTGATCGCCCACGTCCCTGCCTCTGGCATGCCCTGCTCGCTTCTTATTCGCCCTCCCAATAGAACCCGGGGAAGAAGGCGACTCCAAGCAAGTCAAGCCGACAGCCCCAACGCCTCGCGCCTCGTGGGAGGTCACTGTTCCGTTGATGCCGCCGGTGACGCTCCCGCGATATCTCGCGGTAGCGCCATTTGGCCGCTTGGTCACGTGCAGCGCAACCGCAAAGATGCAATTGGCGCTCTAGCGCTGACGATTCTAGCGCAGTGAAGGCTTTGATGCTCAGATAAGCGCGCTAGGCAATGGGCGGCCAGCAACACGATTGGCCAGTTCCCTGACTGCCGCCCTTCATTCGACTACGCCCAGAACGCCAACGAAAGGGTTCGGCCGTCATCTTCGTCTGGGAATTCACATCCGAACAACTATTACTAAGCCTCCACTTGATCACAGATGACATCGCTCGATTCCCGTCGTCGACGAACCATACGCGCCCGCTCCAGCCGCGCGTCACGCGCGGTAAGCCATTCAGAAAGTAAATCCGGCGGAATTTTGCTGGGATATTCAGCGTCACGCGCATGCCGAAGCATGAGCAGCAAAGAACTGCCTATTCTCATACTCGTCTCCGTCGTTACCGTTAGATCCTCGCCTTTCCGCCCAAAGCGGGCCATTCTCTCAATCGCAATCTGGCCTGACAATGACCGTTGAAACGGGTCCAAGCCCAACGGCGTAGGCAAGGCAATGTCTACCCCACAACCCAACAATCTCTGGCGCGTTCGCGTCCCCTTCGAATCGGACAACGCCACCAACACATCCTCGCCAGACTCATAACGCTCCAGCAGTTGCTTGTTGTCCTGGGACAAACCATCTTTGGCATTTTCGAACTCTTGGTACTCCCCGTCGCCCAAATGAGCGAGACGAAACTCTCCTAGAGCAAAACAGATAGCCTTGACCAATTGAAGGTGAGAAGCATCCTGCAGGCGCCTTGGCCGATCTAGCCCAAATCTTCGGAGCACAATTTCCCCAAGCAAAACCTCCATTCGCACTTGCCCTTCGATCGCGCTAAGAATGCGATCTCGCTGCGTACGCAAGTCATGCGCGAGAAAGCCCCCTTGTTTTGATTCGCTGCCACCGCCCCTCATCTGTTCGCCCTTGATGTACATGCGCAACGAGCAGTCGCCCTTAGCGCGTGCCAGCACAGAAGTCGCGCCCCGAGAAGTCCATTGATCCACCTTTCGAACGTGGATGTCATGACGGGAGCTGACCGATTCCATAGCAGCGAGATGTTCGATGGCTGCACGCAATCGCTTATTCGCCGCCGACTGATTCTTGGTTTGCACATGCCAAGTCAGTTCCAGCATGGTGATGATTGCCGAACTGATAAACAATTCGCTTTCGGCCTTGGTGAAGCCTTGCTCGATCAATAGCAGGCGAATGAGCGTCGACAGAAGCTTCATTTCTAAGGGCAAGCTGCTCAATCCACCATGGATGCAGTTCTGACCAATCAGGGAGGCGGCCACGGGTATGCGGAACTCAGCGTAGAGAATGCGCCCTTCTCGCGTGTATTCGATGGTAGGCCTCAGCTCAATCTGGGCACCCGTCAGAGGGCTAGTCAAATAGGTGGTTGTCGGCTTGGTCCTCTTCGCATCAAACGTAGAAAACGTCACATGGTCAAAGCATAGCGAATGGTGGCTCTGGACGGTACCAAGGCACCCTTTAACGTGGATATAGTCGATCATCGTGTGCAAAAAACTGAGGGATTGGCATATGAACCGTCGACAACAGCAACTACGTTGCCGACGACTTCCGCGTTCTTCTGTTCGAGCGTCGAGTGTGATGATCAACTGCGGTCTTGCACCGAACTTTCGCCCGCCGCGGGCTGCTGGAAGTCGCTTCCCCGCCTCAGCTTCAAACGATCCAGATGAGAGGATTTATCTCGTTCTGCAATCTTGCCTTCTACCCAACCCACAATCTCTTCCAGCACGAAACGCGTGGATCGGCCGAGCTTTAGGGGCCGCGGGAACATGGGATCAGTCTTGAGACGACGGTAGAACGAGGATCGACTGTGATGACCGCTAAGCTCCATAGCTCGCGGCACGCTTACAAGCGTCTTGTGGTGCATAAGTGCATCCTTGTGCACTCTCGGGATTGTGAGGTTCTTACATGGATGACGAAACAGGATTGAGCGAGAGTTACCCACATCCTGTCTCAATAGCAGCCGCCCCAACGGCTTCGCATCACAAGCAAGTGTCTGATTTCTGACTGCAAGAGGTTTGAAGGAAAACCTCTCCCTCGGCGTTACACCGAAGCAGCAAGTCGAGCAGTCTTGGCGAAGGAGGCTCTTCGTCTCGAACTGGAGCCTGACAGGCTTAGCGAACCTGTAGACAAGCGCGCCTTGTAGGTGCTCGGGCTCATTGGCTGGACATACACACCAATCGATTTCCAAGCCTGAGAGACTTGGCACGCCCCAGTATGACCGGGAACGTGTGGGGATAAAAGAAGCGTACCAGAGTTAACGAGCTACGCGCTGGAACGTGATCGGACATTGCGTGAGATCGGCACAACGGGTGCACCAGAAAACTTGTGTTGATACGCCATTATGGCGCTGTCCGTCTTCGGGCGCAGGGCTCTCCACGAGGCCGTGATTAGGTTCGCATTAGGGCGCATACGGTACTTGGCGGAAGGTATCGGTCAGGTCCCAGTTGCTTGCGCAGCCTGCTCATCCAAGTAGTCGGCCCACCTTTGCATGGCCTCGCGCCGTTCGTCGACAAACCCAGTTCGGTCGTAAGCAGCCTGAATTTGATCCCGCTTGGCGTGCGCAAGCTGCGCTTCCAATACATCAAAGTCAATCTTGAGTCGTTCGCGCGCTATGGTCCGCAGCATGGCGCGAAAGCCGTGCGGACTATGTTCGCCAGCAAAGCCCATCAAGCGTAAGGCCCGAGAAAGTGCATCTCGGTGCAAGTGCGGATTTTTTAACTTTCCGACAGCAGGAAAGACGTGGGCAGCACCACCAGAGAACTGCTGCATTTCACGCAGCATCTCAATGGTTTGAGTCGGCAAACTTACAAGGTGGTCATGCCCCGTCTTCATGCGCCGCGATCCGTCGGCGTTCATGCCAGAGATGTGCCACTCCCCTCTTTCCAGATCTATTTCGGACCACTTGGCGCTCGCAACAACGCCGGGGCGTAAGGCGGTCCAAGCAGCAAGTAGAAGAGCTGACCGGACGATAACGCTTTCGTAGGCTCGAATCGTCCTCATCAATTGACCAACGTCCTGTTCCCGGGTCACAGCGGGCACATGCCCACCCCGATGCCTTGGGAGAACTCCTTTCAACCTGAGCACTTGATCGTCCTCACGTATACCTTCGTGGATGCAATAGTCCACAACGCCATTTAGGTATTGGATGGCCTTCTTGGCCAAGCTCGGAGTAGTTGCTGCGATCCCCCGCAGCGTGTCGGTCACATCAGGGCTGCGCAACATTCGCATGTCTCGCTCGCCGATGGCTGGCTGAAGTAACTTCTGAATTACGTATCGAGCCTTCCGGTAGCTCTCCAGGGCCCAACCTGGCTTGCGGGACGCCAGCCAGGCTTCTGACAAGCGTGTGAATGAATAGCGCTTTGCTTCCGCTGCTGCTCGCAGGGCAAGGTCTTGCTCGGCGGCGTGGGCGTTCAGCCGGATTTTCGTCTCCACCCGCGCACCGATGATGGGTTCGCCGATCCTGCCAGCCAACTGTACTTCTTCAGCCTTCTGGCGCGCTTCAGCAAGGCTTAGGCCTGGATAAGAACCCAGCACTACGGTACGTTGCTTGCCTTCCGGCAATCGGTAACGCGCGAACCAGGATTTCCGGCCTGACGGCCACACCTCCAAATGCAGCCCCAAGCCATCAGCCAGTGTGTAGCGCTTATCTTTGCGTTTTGCATTTCTGACCGCAATGTCGGTCAGTCCTTTAGCCAAACTAGGCATACAAAAAGGGGGCCCGTTTTGAGTATGAAGCCAAAAACATACTCAAAGCCCTACTCAAATGCAATGGATGCTGGTGAACAAACTGGGACGCCAGGCAACAAAAAACCCGCACTCTCATAGGAGAGATGCGGGCTCTTTACACTTCCAGGGATGCCCTGGAACAAATTCTTGGTGCCGACGGCGAGACTCGAACTCGCACAGCTTTCGCCACTACCCCCTCAAGATAGCGTGTCTACCAATTTCACCACGTCGGCAGGGCCATGCGAGCATTCACGATTCCGTCCCGAAGGCCAGCGCGCTACTCGCATGCCATCCCGGCGCTTGTCATAAAGGCAAGGCCAGAAAGTCGAGCATTCTAGCATGAAATCAGGCTTTCGGCGCGGTCGCGTCAAGGCTGCCGCCGATTACGCCTGCCAAGCAAAAAGCCGGCTGACGCCGGCTTTTGCTGCCTTGCCACAGCCGCCCCCTGCTCACAGGGGCCGGCCGCAAGCAGACGCCTTACTTCGCGGGCGTTTCCGCCGGCTTATCGCCCGAGGCGGGAGCCGCCGGAACCGAAGGCACCGAGGCGTCGGGCTTGGCCGGGGCGGAAGCCGCGCCGGGAACCGAGGACGCGCCCGGGACGGACGAGCCGCCGGGAACCGATGCGCCGCCCGGCACCTGGGGCACGGAACGGTCGGCCGGGAAGTTCTGCATCACGCTGGTGTCCAGGACCGAGGAGGAGCCCTTGTGGCTGACATAAGCCAGGCCAGCGGTGGTGGCGAAGAACACGACGGCGGACCATTTGGTCATGCGCGACAGGAAGTTGGCCGCGCCGGTGGCGCCGAACAGGCTGCCGGCCGAGCCGCTGCCGAACGCGGAACCCATGTCGGCGCCTTTGCCTTGCTGCAGCAGGACCAGGATGATGATAGCCAGCGCCGAGATCACTTGGACGGCCAGCAGAACTTTGAGAATCAGGGGCATTACAGACTCCGGAACGGAAACTTTTAGATGGCGGCGATGCGCAGGAATTCGTCGGCCACGAGCGACGCGCCGCCGACCAGGGCGCCGTCGATGTCGGCCATGGCGAACAGGCTGGCGGCATTGGCCGCCTTGACGCTGCCGCCGTACAGCACTTGCACCTGGGCCGCGCCCAGCGCGCGCAGGGCGGCGCGGATGGCGCCATGGACTTCCTGGGCCTGCTCGGGGCTGGCGCTGCGGCCGGTGCCGATGGCCCAGACCGGCTCATAGGCCAGGACCATGCGCGACACGGCGTCGGCGCCCAGGGCCAGCACGGGCTTGAGCTGGCGCTCGATGACAGCCAGCGTGTTGCCGGCATCGCGATCGTCCAGCGACTCGCCCACGCAGACCACGGGGGTCAAGCCGGCGGCCAGCGCGGCGCGCGCCTTGTCCGCCACGATCTGGTCGGTCTCGCCGTGCAGCACGCGACGCTCGGAGTGGCCCGCCAGGGCCCAGCGGCAGCCGAATTCCTTCAGCATGGCGCCGGAGACTTCGCCCGTGTAGGCGCCCTTTTCCTGAGCGCTGACATCCTGCGCACCCCAGCTGACGCTGCTGCCGGTCAGGGCGGAAGCGGCCTGGGCCAGGTACGGGAACGGCACGCAGACGCCGATCTGGCAATGGCTGGCGGCATCCACGGCGCGCAGCTCGGTCAGCAGCGCGGCGTTCTCGGCCAGGTTGCCGTTCATCTTCCAGTTGCCCAGCACGAGGCGGGCGCGGTTTTCGACTGAAGTCATGGCGCAAAGGTCAGAAAGGGTGAGCCCGGGAGGCCGGTCGCCGGCCAGCCGCGAGGCCTGGCCGCCGCCGGACGGGTGCCTCCGGGCCGTGTTGCTCTGTCGCGTGGACGGCACCAGGAGTGCGCCGACGACAGAAGGCTGCGGCCCATGAAACATTCGCCCACGGGTCTGCCTGGAAAAAATTCCAGGCGAAACCTGCGATTGTATCCTGTTGTGCGCCGGCGTGCCGGCGCACCCGCGTTTCCCTATACGGTCAGGATGATCTTGCCGATGTTCTCGCCGCTTTCCATCATGGCGTGGGCCTGGGCGGCCTGGGCCAGCGGAAAGGTGGCGTGGACGATCGGCTTGATGGCGCCCTGCTCCAGCAACGGCCATGCGCGCTCGCGCAGCGAACGGGCGATGGCGCCCTTGAAGGCCACGGGGCGCGGACGCAATGTGGAGCCGGTGATGGTGAGCCGGCGGCGCATGACCTGCGCCGTATCCACATTGGCGTGCGCGCCGCCCAGCTGGGCAATGATGACGATGCGGCCGTCGTCGGCCAGGCACTGAATGTCGCGGCCGATATAGTCGCCCGCCACCATGTCCAGGACCACGTCCACGCCGCGTCCGCCGGTGGCGTCCAGCACTTCCTTCACGAAGTCCTGGGTCTTGTAGTTGATGCCGCGCGCGGCGCCCAGCGCTTCCACGGCGCGGGCGCGCTCGTCGCTGCCGACCGTGGCGTAGACCGGGTTGCCCATCGCGCGGGCCAGCTGGATCGCCGTGGTGCCGATGCCGCTGGCGCCGCCATGGACCAGCAGCGCCTCGCCCTCGGCCAGGCGGCCGCGGTCGAACACGTTGCTCCAGACGGTGAAATAGGTTTCGGGCAGGCCGGCGGCTTCGATGTCGGACAGGCCGCGCGGAATCGGCAGGCACTGCGCGGCGGGCGCGACGCAGTATTCGGCATAGCCGCCGCCCGCGACCAGCGCGCAGACCTTGTCGCCGATCGCCAGGCCGCCGGCGGCCGCATCGCCGGACACGATTTCGCCGGCCACTTCCAGGCCGGGCAGGTCCGACGCGCCGCGCGGCGGCGGATAGGCGCCCTTGCGCTGGAACACATCGGGACGGTTGATGCCGGCCGCGCTGACCTTGATCAGCACCTCGCCCGGACCGGGCTCCGGCATGGGTCGTTCCACCGGCACCAGCACGTCCGGACCGCCGGGGCGGGAGATTTCAACAGCCTTCATCATGCCTCCTGGGTAGCAAATGGATTATTATTGCGCCCTTCGGATGGCATGCAAGCCATCGCCGGCAAAACGTTTGCCTGGCGATCGGCGCCGTCCCGACACCAGGAAGCGTGGCCGAGCGGTTGAAGGCACCGGTCTTGAAAACCGGCAAGGGTTTACGCCCTTCGTGGGTTCGAATCCCACCGCTTCCGCCAACACGATGCCGCGCATGGCCCTATCCCTAGCCTCCCTTCCGCTCCCCGACGGCTTCGAGCCGCACGGGGCGCTTGCTGTCGAACATGACGAGGAATCGGGCAAGGTCTACGAGATGTGGGTGCTGGACACGGCGCTGCCGTTCGACGCGGCGGTCGCCGCGCTGTCTGCGTTCGCGCAGCGGCACTTCGGCGGCCAGAAAAGAGAAGCCGCCACCGACCTGCCGGGCGTGCGCAGCTGGGCCGCGAACTGGACCCAGGACGGCCAGGAGGTCTCGGCGCAGCTTACCTGCGCGGACGCAGACAGCGCGGGCTATCTGCGCAATGTCTATCCCTACACGTCGTAGGATTGCTCGCCCAGCCGGAACCCCATGTCCGTGCCCCAGCGGTCGACATAGCGGACCCAACGCGTCTGGCATGACACACAGCAATAGTGCTCATAGCGGTTGACGGGGTCGCCGTCGACCTCGACGCAATCCACGAGGCCCAGCCGCGGGTGCGACTCCATACTGACCGCCACACCCAGCGGCAGGCTCAGGCAGGACTCGCACATGGATGCGGCCCGCGCCTCGCCCGAGGCCGGGGATGGCGCCCCCCTGCCGGTCCCGGCGCTCCCCCCGACGCCGGGACCGACCGCGCTCGCGCCGCCGGAGTGCGCCTCGGCCTCGGCGCAGATCCGGATCAACAGGTCGAGCACGGTCAATTCGCTCAGGCTCACCATGACGTGGCCCCCAGATACATGGGCGACACGCTAGGCATAGGCCTTCTGGCTGGCGGCGAGCGCCATCACGGGCGTCAGGCGGAATCCCTGCGCGTAGACGCTGCTCAGCTGGAGCCCGTTTTCAGGCTGCAACTGCAGCTTCACCCGCAGGCGGTAGACATGCGTGTCCAGCGTCTTGGAATCGAATTCCAGCGAGCGGCCCCAGATGGCTTTTTCCAGCACGATGCGCGGCACCAGGCGGCCGATATGCCGGAACAGGTACAGGCCCAGATCGAATTCGCGGCGCGACAGCTTCACCGGCTGGCCGCGCAACATGGCGATCCGGCCCACGGGATCGATTTCATAGTCGCCGACCCGGATCAGATCGGCCGGCAGCGCCTGATCGGGATACGCCCGGCGCAACAGCGCGCCGACCCGGGCCGCCAGCTCGCCGGCGCGCACCGGCTTGCTCATGCAATCATCCGCGCCGTCTTCCAGCGAGGAAGCCACACAGTTTTCCAGATCCGCCGCCTCCGCCAGCAGCAGGATGGGCTGGGCGCGTCCCGCCGCCGCGCGGACCTTGCCTACCAGCAGCGGATCCATGCCCCCCATCGACAGGCCCGCATCCACAACGAAAAAGTCGTAGTCCGATGCCTGCCCGGACTGCAGGAACACGCCGCCCTGGCCGTGGACGGAGCACTCGTGCCCCATCGCGTTCAACAAGATGGCCGTCACTTCGGCCTGTTCGCGCTTACCGCCCAACACTGCGATCTTCATGATTCACCTCAATGCGCCGCATGGCCAACCGGCCCGTGCGCCTAATCCACAATTCGGGATAAACCCTGTACTGCCTAAAGCCGCGTTAATTGATATAAATTGAAAAATAGTTAGCCGCCGCTTCGACACCCCCACAATCCGGGATCCGGGACGAGCCCGTCTTCCCTTCCAACTACCGCCTCGGACCCTCGATCATTCACTTCGAAACAAAACGACATAATGTGACGATGCGAGACATTCGAAACAGATGCGCGCGTTTTCAATATCTGAATTACGCAACGGTTACTAATCTAAGCAGAGTCTCCCTGCGTAACAATCGACAATACAGCTCCAACCTATGACCTAACGGAATACCTTTCGGGCTTTTTCCATGAGATTGCTGCTCCCCTCCATGCCCGAACTCCATGCCTTCCTCGCCGTCGCGCAGGCAGGCAGCTTTTCCGCCGCGGCGCAGACCCTGTGCGTCACCCAAGGCGGCGTCAGCCGCTGCGTGCAACGCCTTGAAGGCCGGCTGGGTATGCCCTTGTTCCTGCGCAATGGCCGTGGCGTTTCGCTGACGCCCACGGGGCAACGGCTATATGAACAAATCGAGCCCGCGATGCGGACGCTGGCGGAGGCGGTCTCCAGCGTCCAGGCCCATGCCTCGCCTCGCGGCGTGCTGCGCCTGCGCACTGTCTCCACGCTGTCCATGCGCTGGCTGGTTCCTCGCCTGCCCCAATTCCATGCGCGCATGCCGGGCGTGCGCGTGATCATCCAGCCCAACGTGCTGGACGATGACTTCCTCGAAAAGGACGTGGATTGCTGGCTCTACTGGCGCAAATCAGCCACCGGTCAATGGCCCAGGCATCTGCGCAGCACCTATATCATCGGGCGCGAGGTGGTGCCGGTCTGCCATCCTTCGATCCTGCCAGGCATCCAGTCGCCCTCGGACCTGATGCGCCAGCCGCTGCTCTATCACGTGGAAGCGCCGGAGATGTGGCAGCAATGGTGCGAGGCCTATGGCCTGCCCGCGCCCAGGATGCTGGATTCCGAGTTCAACATCATGGCGGCCGCCATCGACGCGGTGGCCAACAATTTCGGCGTCGTGCTGTCGCCGCGCTGCCTGGTGCAGATGGACGAGCGGGCGGGCCGCGTCGCGATTCCTGAAGGCATGTCCATGTCGAGTCGCCGCGGCTACTTCCTGTGCACGCCCAAGACGCGCGACGGCGATCCGCTCATCGACGCATTCCGCGGCTGGCTGCTGGAATCGGCGGCCGCCGACTTCGAGCAGGACTGAGCCGCGCCGCCTGACGCGGACGACGCCGGCGCACGCGGGCAGGCCATGCGCGCTGGCAGTCAGCAGAATTTGAATTTCAACGCGAACAGCGCGCCTACACTGGTCTGGCCCTTAACCGCCGCGAGTCCCGGCGCGCAGGCATCCGTCCAGATCACCGCAGGCGCATCGCCTGCACGCATGGGGCGCATGCCTGACATCGTCCGGCATACGCAATACGCCAATGCGCCTGCAGCTTCCCCCCATGCCAGAATTGCACGCCTTCGTTTCGGTCGCGCGCTCCGGATGCATCACCGCGGCCGCCGACGGCCTGGAAATGACACAGGGCGGCGTCAGCCGCAGCATCAGGCGCCTGGAGTCGCGCCTGGGCGTCATACTGTTCCTGCGCGGCGGTCGCGGCGTCACGCTGACCGAGGCCGGACGCCAGCTGTTCGACCGCATCGAGCCGTCGCTGCGCGTCCTCAGCGACGCAATGATGGAAATCGACACGCAGGCCTCGCCACGCAGCCGGCTCACGGTGCGTTCCGTATCGACGCTGGCCACGCGCTGGCTGATCCCCAAGCTGCCCGAGTTCAATGCGCTGGTCCCGAACGTGCGAGTCGTACTGCAGCCCTACGCGTCCGCCGACCATTTCCTCGATTCCCAGACAGACTGTTGGATCGTGCCGCGAACGGTCAAGGGCAATCCCTGGCCTCGCCATGTCATGGCCACGTATCTGGCGGGGCAACACATCGTGCCGATATGCCATCCCGATCTCGCGCGCCAGATCCTCAAGCCTGAAGATCTCCTGCGCCATCCGCTGCTCTATCACCTGGAGCAGCCGGACGACTGGAAGATCTGGCTGGATACGCAAGGCGGCGCGCCATCCTTCACCATGGATTCCGGCTTCAGCACGGTCGCCGGCATCATCGACGCCGTGGCCGACAACTTCGGCGTCGGCATCGTGCCGCGCTGCCTGCTGGAAGCTGATCTGAAGACGCAGCGCGTGGCGCTGCCATTCCCGAATCCGGTGCCCAATCATGGCGGCTACTATTTCTGCATGCCGCGCTCGCGCAGCAATGACCCGATCCTTGACGCCTTCTCTCAATGGCTGCAGCGCCGCGCGCAGCTGGATCTCGGATCTCAATGACTTCTGATCCCCTGCGCACGGCCGTCAGCGGCCCAGCGACACTCCTTCCTCCTGGCTGCGTTCGCCCTTGCCCACGGTAAGGTTGCCCACGAACACGTAGCCTCGGCCACGCACGCTCCTGATAGGCAGCTTGACGCCCTGCAGCTCGGCCCTGCGCTTCAGACGGCTGATCACCACATCGATGGACCGCCCGGTGATGCTGGAGCCATCGCTGGCCGATATCGTCTCGTTGCGCCTCGCCTCCACGCCCGGGCGCTGCGCGAACCACTGCAGCAGCGTGCGCTCCGACTTGCGCAGGTCTATGCGGGTGCCATCGGCGGCGGCCAGCATCCAGCCTCCGTCGGACAGCACCCAGGTTCCCGCCCTGACGCCATCTTCTTCGGCACGGCTCGCGACGCCTTCGAGGGTCACGTCGACGCGCCTGGCATCCCCGCCGCCCTTGCGCCGGATCGCCTGCAGAACCGCGGCGAGCTCCTCAGGGCCGGCCTGCGCGGACAGGCAATTGTCCGCGCCCGCCATGTAGGCATGGATGCGCCGATCGATGCCTGAGAACTCGCCGACCGCCAGCACGGAAGCATCCGGAAAGCTGCTGCGCACCTGGCGCAGCAGGAGCAGGAAATTCAGCCCCACGGGCAGGATCAGGTGCGTGAGCCCGCGCCCCAGGCGCCACTCGCCGGACAACGGCGCGGGGCCGACGTCCACGTCCTGGAACGGCAGGCCCAGGCTGTTGAGCAGGAAAGCCTGGCGCGTCCTGGCATCCGGCTCCTCGAAGATGACGAATATTTCGGCAGTGGCACGCATCATGGTTGGATTCATCCGATCTCGCACGGCCCGATCCAGGACGGGCCGCGGCTTGCTCAAGACAACGTCACCACCTGGATCAGGCGAAAACCCTGTGCATACACGCTGGCCAGCTGCAAGCCGTTTTCCGGCTGCAACCTGAGCTTGACCCGCAAGCGGTAGATATGCGTGTCCACCGTCTTGGAATCGATGCCCAGCTCCCGGCCCCAGATTGCCTTTTCCAACGTGGAGCGACTGACCAGCCGGCCTACGTTGCGAAACAGGTACAGGGCTAGGTCGAACTCGCGGCTCGACAGTTTGACCGACTGCCCATTGAGGGACAGCCGGCGCGCGGCCACGTCGATGGCATAGGCGCCGACTCTCAGCAAGTCTGCCTGCTGCTCCTGGCTCGGATAGACGCGCCGCGCCAGTGCCTGCACGCGCGCCGCGAACACCGCGATGCGCAGGGGTTTGAACATGACGTCGTCGGCGCCCGCGTCGTACAGGCTCGCCAGATCGGACTCCGCCGCGACCACCGTCAGGACCAGGATGGGAGGCATGTTGCTGACCTGCGAACGTATGCGTGCGATCAGGTCCACGCCTTGGTCGGCAGTGGCCTCGCCCAGGTCCAGAACGATCAGGTCCACGCCAGCGGCGCTGGCGCGCTCCGGCCAGGCATCGAACACGCCTACCTGGAAGCCCTGCTGCGTCAACAGGCGCGCCAGCTGGTCCGCCTGCTGATGCTCATGCCCCACGAGCGCGACATAGAGCGACGATCCTGCCGTTCTGGCGCCGCCGGCGTCTTCCGGTGCATGCCCGGCATCACCCTCGTCACGGGCCTCGGGCAGATAGGAAGCCAGCATCCCGGCGAGCAAGCGTGCATCAAGGGATTCCTGAACAGCATGGCGATTCCAATGCATATACCTTCCTGCAAATCTCGGACCACATGGATCCCTCTTTCGTGGAGCGCGCCGCACCCATCGAGCCGCTGGCGGGAAACCCCCTCCGCCACGGTCTTTATCGTCTCAACACTGATTCGGGTTCGATCGGCCCGCAAACAGCGATCCGTGAATCTCGTTGGCGCCGCGTGCATGTCGAAATACTACTGACCGAAAGCGGTTGAAATTCGAACAATAGTCAAAGCGAAGACCTTTCCTTTCCGCCTCTCCATAGACAAGCCGGGACCGAGCGCATCCATCATGCGAGCGCGTAGGACCAGGCTGATTCAAGCGTGCCATGCGCGATGAAAGAATGCTCCCGACGCATAGGGCGCCTGCCGCGCAACCAAACCATGATCGATACCATTCTCGTCGTCGACGAATACGACACGCACCGCGTGGGCCTGGCTAACGTGCTGCGCAAGGCCACCGGCGCGGACGTCATCGCCGCGCGCAACGGCAGGATCGCGCTAGACGAGATACGCCAGCAGCGCTGGGACATCGTGGTGCTCGACCTCGACCTGCCCGACATGACCGGCCTGCAATTGATCGACGCATTGGCGCGGAACGGCGGAACTGGCGGCATCATCCTGACCAGCGCGCATCCCGCGCGCCTGGTCCAGGCCGCGGCATCGTATGCGCAATCGCGCGGCATCAGCGTCCTGGCCACGCTGGAAAAACCGCTGAAGTCCAGCCGCGTGCGCGCCGTGGCCGAGACGCTGCAGGGCGAACTGCGCACGCTGCATTCCGCGACGCTTGCTGGCAAGCCGCAAGCGGCCACTCGCCGGCCATCGCGCGATGATCTCTTGCTGGCGCTGGCGACCCGACGCATCGAAGGCCATCTGCAACCGCAACACCACGTGGAGGGGGGCCGCTTGCGCGGCGCCGAGATACTGGCGCGCTGGCGCAACGACGACGGCACGCTGCTGGAACCGGCCGCCTTCCTGCCGGCATTCGAAAGCGCGGGCCTGATGCGGCCTCTGACCGACTACATGATCGAGCAGGCGCTGGCCGCTCAGATCCGGCTGACCTGGATCCGCGACCTGACCGTCAGCATCAATATTCCCACCGGCATCGCCAGCTCCGTCGACTGGGCGCAACAGCTGGCCCAGCAAGCGAGGCTGGCGGGCGCCACGCCCAGCCGCCTGGTGATCGAGATCATCGAGGACGGCGACGCGTCGGCCATCCCAGCCCTGACCGGCGCGGTGACCCAGCTACGCCTGCGCGGCTTCAATTGCGCGATCGACGATTTCGGCACGGGCAGCTCGTCGCTGGACCGCCTGCTCTGGGTGCCGTTCAACGAGCTGAAGATCGACCGCCACTTGATCAGCCAGGCGCGCCACCATCCGCACGCGCGGCGCATCCTGTCCAGCACCATAGGCATGGCGCGCGGGCTGGGGATCGCGGTCGTGATCGAAGGCATCGAATCCGACGATGATCTGAAGCTCGTGACGAGCCTGGGCGGACAGATCACCCAGGGCTATCTGCATGGCAAGGCCATGACGCTGGAAGCGTTTGAAATTTATGCCGCCACGCAGCGGGACTGGCAAAACCAGCCCGCCACATTGGCCGCGATCGCGACCTGCTGACTACCAGCGGTAACTCAGATTCAAGGATCCGCCGTAGCCGCGCTGGCCGGATCCCAATTGACCTATCGCTTGCACTGAGATCTGCGTTGCGCGGGTCACCTGCGTTTCGGCGCCCAGCTTGAGTTCGAGCGCATTGCGTGCCGGCGTCATGTCCAGCCTGTTCTCTCCCATGCGAACCGACGGCGTGCCGGCGCGATGCAGCCAGTTCGCCTCCAGGAAGGGGCGAATGGCGGGCTGCGGCGCGGCCGGGGCCGGCTTGGCGTATACGCGCACGCCCGCGCGCAGGGTCGTGTCGCCGCTGGCGCCGCTCTCCATGCGCGTGCCCTGCAGGCTGGTCCCGCTGGCGCGATAACGAGCATGCGTCAACTGCACATGCGGCTCGACGGCAAGATCGGCCAGAACCAATGTCGCCGCGAAGGGCTTGAAGGCATAACCGGCCTCCACCGACGCCGACCAGACGCCCGAGCGGTAGCTGGCCGATCCCAGGTCGCTGCCGATGCGATTGTCATATCGGCCGTACTGTATCCAGGCATCGGCGAACGCGCCCAGGCGCTCGACATCGTCGGCATAGGCCGTGGCATAGACGCCAGCGGCATAGCCCGACACCTTTCCCGAGGCGCGCGCGCGCATGGACGGCTGGCCGCCCAGGCGCAACGTCGACGCCGAACCTGTGCGGGCGTCGCCATAACCCGCCATCACGCCGGCGTATACGGCCCCCATGCCGCCCAGCGGCGCGCGCAGCAGGTCGCCGCCGATCTGAATCAGCGAGCTGTCCGTGTCGATGTCCACCTTGCCGGCCGTCATGCGCATGCCGCCATCGTGGCGGCCAAGCACGCGCGTCCATAGCCTGCGGCCCGAGGCGTCGTCGTCGGAGACGCCTCGGCGCGCCGCCACGCGGTCATGCAGGCTGTGCGAGAACAGGCTCATCGCGGCGAGCTGGTTGCCGACATAGGCGCCACTCTCCGGCGAGACATTCTGGAAAGATTTGCCGACGTCGGGCGTGACGGCTGGCGGGGTCGTGGGCGAGACAGGCGCAGGGGTCGCCGCCGAGGACGTGCTCAGATACCAGTCGTCGGCCACGCCGCCGTAGCCGCCGCGCCGCAGGCTGTATTCGTAGCCGTTGGCCGCCAAGGTGCCAAAGCCGGGGCGATAGCCGGTCGAACCGGGATCCAGCCGGAACGCGCTGGCCGAGGTAGACCCGCCATTGACCGTTTCGACCACGCGGATGCCAATGTTGGTCCGAGCGCCGCTGCCTCCGGCGTTGACGATGCGCAGGCCGGTATTGCCGGTGGCCGCGCCGCCATCGATGACCAGCCGATCGGTGGGCGAGCTGTCGTCGCCCAGCCGGGTGTTCAGGACCAGTGTTCCGCTGCCCGCATAGTGGGTGACGGTCAGCGTCTTGAAACCGTTCGAGGCCGACAGCGCGGCGGGCGAGGAGGACGGCATCGTCAGCGGCGCGGCCGGCGCGTCGAAGGCCACCAGGCCATCGTTGTTCAGGGATTCCAGGCGCGAATCGCCCCGCACATGCCAGGCGCTCGTGCTGTCGATCGACAGACTGTTGATTCGACCCGCGTCGAACTGCCTCACCGCGCCCGTCAGCACGCTGCCGCGCTCGAGCCGCAGATCGACGACGCCGGCCGAGGCCAGCACGTCGCCGGTCAGGCTGGCGTTGCTGGCGTTCAGCGTGACCGTCCCCACCGGCACGTCGGGCGGCAGCGAAGACGGGGGCATGAAAGGATAGTCATCGGCATAGTGATATGCCTGCACGCGCATCAACACGCCCTCGGCCAGCTGTCCGGCGGCGCGCGCGGCAACGCGGACGCCGTCCAGCGTGAAACGATGCTGGTTGCCGCCGGCAACCAGCAGGCCGACGCCGTCCTGCGTATCGACACTGGCGCCATTGGACAGGGAAAATGTATTGATCGAGGCAGGCACCGACTCGGTCGCCATGGACGCAATGCCGGCGCTGCCCGCGCCGGACGTCGAGATCGCCGTGCCGCTGACCGTGAAGCTGCCGCCCCCCACGCCGTTCACGACATTGGCGGAAAGACCCGCCGCCTTGCTCCCCGAGGTCTCGATGCTGCCGCCCGCCAGCGAGACCCGCCCGCCGCCGTTGGCGGCCACGCCATGGGAGCCCTGGCCTTCGGTCACGATGCGCGTGTTTTGAAGATCCAGGTCGCTGCTGCCCATCACCCACAGGCCAGGGCTACGATCCCCATGCGTCAAGACCGAACTGTCGCTCAGGGATACCCTGTCGTCGCCACCGTAAACCAACACGCCCCCCCCGCCCATTACGCCGACTTCTATCGACAGCTGTTTGCCGTCGATGCGGTTGCCGCCGCTGCCGAACATGTCAAAGTCCGACACGGTCAGCGCCTCGCCGCCTGTCTTGATGACGACGTTCTCCAGGGTGACGCTGGAGTTCGTGCCCTGGTCGATCAGCACGGCGTGGTGGCCTTCGTTGATGAGGGAAGCGTCGCGCACCGTGAGGTGAATGTTGGCCTGGCGCTGTGCCGTTTGGAACAGGGTCCGGCCAGCGCTCTGGACGGAACCGCCCGAGATGTCGACACTGCCGTCCCGGTACAGCAAGAACACCGTGCCGTACATATTGCTGGGCTGCGTCCGGAACGTGCTGTTCCTGGCGACGAGCGAGCTGCCCCAGCCCACAGTGGCCACGAGCATTCCGGTGCTGTTGATGTGCGTCACCCCATCCAGCGTCAGGCTGGAGTCGTTGAAGACGGTGTTCGTGCCCTCGATCACCACGTTGCTGGCCGATACGACAGACTGATCCCTCACCATCAGCGCCGTACCGTCATGCGCCAGCAACTTTCCTCCCTCCAGCGTGACATGCGCCCCTTCGCTCATCTCGGCCAGGTATCCCTGGTTCTTCAGAATGCTCAGCGTCGAGTTGACGATCTTGGCGTTGCTGCCCGCGCCGCGGACCCACAGCGTCCTGGTGTGATCGCCGTCCGCGCTCGCGACGGAGTTGCGCAGATCCAGGCCGCCACCATCCTCAACGCCCATGGCGGAGGTCATGTCGTTCAAGGTCTGCACGCTCACGCCATCGGCGACGATGCGATTGCCGGCCACCGATACCCTCAAGGTGCCATCGGTCGTGCCGTACGAGTGGTCATAGGCATAGGCCGCCGAATCGCCCGGCTGCAGGGTGACGGTGGTGGCGCCGTTGGGATCGTCCACCAGGACCTGACCATAAGACGTCGCCCAGGCCGCGACCGGCAACAGGGGGGCCGCGATCCCGAGCAGGGCGGCCACGAGGGGGTTTAAGCGGAGTTTCATCGCGAGAGCAATCGTCCACCTCGCGCGAGGCTCGAAGGCGGACGGCGCGCCGCGTCGTGGACGGGACCGTCATGCCGAACACGCGCCAGGAAGGACTGGGGGAGTTGAAGACACCCCAGTCTCCGCACACGGCAGGCCTTTGGAAATCAGCCTCGTCCTAGCCTTGACAAGGCTTGACGATCTGGCTTGGCGAACCCTCAACGCCACAGACCACACGTGCCCGATCAAGCGTCGGCCAGGCCTGTCTCTATGCCGTAGCGCAGCAGCTCGATATCGCTCTGCACGCCCAGCTTGAGCATGGCCGTGCCCTTCTGCGTGCTGATGGTCTTCTTGCTGCGATCCAGGCGCCGCGCGATCTCGTTGACCGTCAGCCCGGCCAGGAAAAGCCGGATCACTTCCATCTCGCGCAGGGTCAGCGCCAACAGGCCCGCCCGGCCGTAGCCCGCCGCCTGCGCCAACGTCTCGATGCGCGGCGACAGATAGCGCCCGTCGCCGCGCGCGCGCAGGATGGCAGGAGGCAGATGGCTGAGTTCATCCACCTTGCTGACGATGCACTGAACGCCCTGGCTCAACAGCATGTGCACGACGCCGGCGTTTTCCAGCCGCGTGAGAATGACAATGCGCAGGCCGGGGTAGCGCTGCCTGATCGCCTGCAGGCAGGGCGCCGTGTTGTCGCTCAACCCGCCCAGCATCGCGTACTCGCATACGAGCACGTCATAGGCCGCCGCGTCGAGCGCCTGCTGCATGCCGCCCGAGCTGCGCGGCGCACAGGCGACGTTGATGTTGGGACACTGACTTAACGCATGCCGCACGCCGGCACAGACCGCGGGATGATCATCCGCGACCAAGACTTTCACGCTTTGTGGACTCATGATCCGACACGACGAATAAAACGCCTTACAGGCGCCCACTTGAAACAGCCGCGTCACTTGTGTTGTCGCTGCCATCAAGACCTTGCGTGGACAAGACAGTTTATGAAACTGGTCCAGCACGGGCCGCAGTGTAGGAGCGTGGTCATGGTCAAAGATTGAACTTTGACAATTGTTCAATCTTCAATCGATATGTTCAAAATTTCCGCATGACAAGTTCCATGCGGCGGAATTTGATGCATGCCCCGACGCGGAATATTCGTCTTTTATTGACCATCCCGTCAGACATCGAGGTCCGGCAATCGCGGCCTCGATCACGAGCCCGCCGAGCGAATCGGAGGATCCACCCGCGCTGGCAATCAAGCGCGCCAGCGATAGGTCTCAAGCAGCGGCAGCAGGCAGCGCCGCAACGCGGACGCGGCGGGATCGCGCAAGACGTCGGCGCGCCAACCCAGCTCGATGGCATAGTCCGGCATGTCGACAGGACACGGCAGCAGCGCCAGGCCCGCCGCCCGCGCCAGGCCCCGCGCGGCATGCTCGGGCAGCGTGGCCAGCGCCGTGCCGCCGCGCAACAGAAAGGCAAGCGCGGAGAAATGCGTGGTCGATGCCTGCACGCGACGCTTCAGGCCCATGCCGTGCAGCACTTCGTCCACCGCGCCGATGAAGCCGCCCGACGACACCAGCACGTGTTCACGGCGCACGAACTCCTCGACCGACAGCGTCTTCTGGCCACGCCGCAAGCTGGCGGGATCGAGCAGGCAGGCATAGCCGCCACGGCCCGCCAGCGCCTTGCGCAAGGAGGCAGCGCTGAGCCCGCCGGACGCGATCACCAGATCGGCCTCGCGCGCCATCAGCATGTCCGCCGCCATCCCGCTGTGCGTCTGGCGGAAGATCACGCGCAGGCCGGGCGCTTCGACGGCCAGCCTGTCCATGATGTCCCGCCCCAACGCAATCTCGAAATCGTCGGACAGTCCCAGCGTGACCGAGCGGCCCGCCACGCCCGCGCTGCCTGGCCGCGCCAGCGCCAGGCTCTGGCGACACTTGTCCAGCGCCTCGCCGATCACGGGCCGCAGTTCGCGCGCCCGCAGGCTCGGGGCCAGCCCGCGGCCGGTACGGGTGAATAGCGGATCGCCGTAGAGCGTGCGCAGCCGTCCCAGTGCCACGCTGACCGCGGACTGCGTCACGCCCAGCCGCAAGGCGGCGCGCCCCGCGCCGCCCTCGTCGTAGATGGCCTCGAACACCTTGAGCAGGTTCAGATCGGGCAGATTCCCGTCCGTCTGATCCCCAGTCGCCGCGCGCGAGGCCGCCGGCACGATATCAATCTTCTTCATATCAATTATCCTCAGACAGGATTGATTGATTTTAGGCAGAGCGGGAGACTGGCGAACACATCCCCCTATTCCAGGAATCGCCATGACCATCAGCACCGTCGCCGCCCTGCAAATCGGCTCATCCCCCGAAGGCAAGACTCGCACCCTGGAACGCGTGCTCGCCTTCGAATCCGAGATCGCCGCCGCCGGCGCCACGCTGGTTGTCATGCCCGAGGCGCTGCTGGGCGGCTATCCCAAGGGCGAGATCTTCGGCACCCGGCTGGGCTACCGCCTGCCTGAAGGCCGAGAGGCCTATGCGCGCTACCACGACAACGCCATCGACGTGCCGGGACCCGAAACCGAGGCGCTGGCGGGCCTGTCGCAGCGCACCGGCGCCAGCCTGGTGGTGGGCGTGATCGAACGCGGCGGCAGCACGCTGTATTGCACGGCGCTGTACTTCGAACCCTCGGCCGGCCTGGTCGCCAAGCACCGCAAGCTGATGCCCACGGGCACCGAGCGCCTGATCTGGGGCCAGGGCGATGGCTCCACCCTGCCGGTGGTCGACACGCCGGCAGGCCGCATCGGCGGCGCCATCTGCTGGGAAAACCACATGCCGCTGCTGCGCGCCGCCATGTATGCGAAAGGCGTGCAGATCTGGTGCGCGCCCACCGTGGACGAGCGCGATATCTGGCAATGCTCGATGCGCCACATTGCCCACGAAGGCCGTTGCTTTGTAATCAGCGCCTGCCAGGTGCAGCCCTCGCCCGCCGAGCTGGGCCTGGACGTGCCGGGCTGGGACAGCCAGCGTCCGCTGATCAACGGCGGCTCGGTCATCATCGGCCCGCTGGGTGATGTGCTGGCCGGCCCGCTGCATGGCCAGACGGGCTTGCTGACCGCCCGCATCGACACCGCCGAGCTGATCCGCGCGCGCTACGACTTCGATGTGTCCGGGCACTATGCCCGGCCCGACATCTTCAGCCTGACGGTGGACGAACGGGCCAGGCCAGCCGTCCGCTTCCTCACCTGAACAGCCTGCACGGGCGGCATGACCCTCACGGTAGTGATGGTATAGTCACGCCCTCTGGACGCCCCCTCGCGGGCGCGTCCCGCCGCCGCCGGCGCAGTCAGGCCGGCCGCGCCCGAGTGGTGAAATTGGTAGACACAAGGGACTTAAGACAATTTGAGCCCTCCGGGGGAAACCCCGAAGGTGTAGCCCGTCAAACTCGGCGAAGGCCCTGGACCCGTTCCGCGCTGACACCGAGCCAAGCCCGGCCCGCAAGGGCCGGGAAGGTGTAGAGAGCAGACGGCGGGCGCCTAAGGCCGCAAGGCTATGGCGAAGGCGTGCTCCAGACCACGAACGGCGCGTGACGCGCCGGCGGCGAAAGCCGAAGTGGTACGAAAATCCCTCGGCCGCAAGGCCGTACCGGTTCGATTCCGGTCTCGGGCACCACCCCCCCGCCAAAACGGCGCGTCCGCCGCCGCTGCTCAGTTGCGACGCAGGAACTCCACGGTCCTGGCCATCGCGTCGGCGGTGACTTCCTGATCGAGAACGTAGCCACGCTCCGGGTTGGACTTGTCCCAGCCATGGGTCGCCTGTTCATAGACATGCCAGGACACCGGCCGCCCCTGCGCCTTCATGTCGTCCAGCAGGGGAAAGCAGGGTGCGATGGGGGTTTCCTTGTCGCCCCTGGCCAGCAGCAGCAATACGGGACGGTCCGTATCGGGCTGGAGCAGTTGCAGCGTGGGCCCGTTCTTGAGCACATAGGCGCAGCTGCCATACCACCCGACCGACGCCCGGAAGCGACGCTCGCCGCCGAGCGCCTTGGCCATTTGCGGGCTGGCCGCGACGCTGGCGGCGAAACTGCCCAGCGACATGCCGACCAGATAGATGCGAGCCGGATCGACCTCCTTGAGGGTCGCCAGATGCCGCATGCCATCGAAAGCATCCTTGTACACCCGTGGCGTGCGCACCCCGCGCGGCTGGCAGAACGCCGTGTGCCGCCTGGGTCCGTAGGAGTCCAGCAACAGCACGACAAAGCCCGCAGCCACCAGCTCCCGGGCCCGCTCGCCCATGTGCGGCTGCAGTCCGCCGCAGGTGTGCGCCAGCACGACGGCGGGAAAGGGGCCCGCGCCCTGCGGCTTGTACAGGCTGTTGCCTTTCGACCCGGCCTGGCCAGGATCGGCATAGGTCGACGCGAACTCCAGGTCTGGGTAGTCGGAGATCGCCTTGGCGAACGCCGCATCCGGCTGCGCTGCCGTCGGCCCGGCCGCCAGCAGCGCCCAGGCCGCGAACACCCAACCGCGGATTTTCCTGCCGAGCATCCGTTGCATGTCTCCCCCTTCGCGCTATGCGCAAGTCCCGCTACAGACGGCCTCTATCCCGGCGGCGCCGGAAATGCGCGCAGCATAGCAGCGGCGGCTGCGGCCGTGCATCGTCGTTTTCCTCAATCCCGACGCGCCGACGGCGCGGCCGATGTCGCGCCATCGATGGCGGCAGTCCGGGGCGAACCCCGCCGCTACCCCAGGCGCCGCCATCGAAAAGGCAGTATTCTTGCGCCTTCCCTTGATTTCCCCTTGCCCAAGCCGCCTACCGGCGGGCAGGGCATCCCGCCATCTTGACCCCGCCCATCCCCCCGTTCATCGTCCTGGACGCCTGCGTCCTCATGTCCGGCATCGTCCGTCGACTGGTCCTTCGGCTGGCCGAGGCCGGCGTCTACCAGCCTGTCTGGACCGAACGCATCGGCGAGGAATGGCGGCGCAACGCCTCGCGCATCTGGGAAATCCCCCCGGAAGTCATGGCGGAGCAATGGGCGGACATGAACGCGCGCTTTCCGCAGGCCCTGGAGCACGACGCCCAGGCCTACGAAGCCTCGCTGCGCTACAGCGATCCCAAGGACTTCCACGTGATCGCGGCCGGGCTGGCCAGGCGTGCGCGCTGCGGCCTGCAGCAAGTGCCCGTGGTGCACGTGATGACCTGGAACCTGAAGGACTTCAACCGCTCTGAACTGCGCCGACAAGGACTGGACGTCTACAACCCCGACCGCATGCTGGCGCAATGGTGGCAACAAGACGCTGAGCGCATGCGCGCCGCCGTGGCGCAGATACCCGCTGACTACGTGGCCCTGGGCCGCGAACCCGAGGCGCTGGCCGCGACGCTGCACCGCGAGCGCCTGTACCGCCTGAAATCCCTGGTCGCGCGCGACACCGCCGGCGCCCAGGCCACGCACGGCTGAACGGTGCGAAGGCGCCGCGAATCGCCGGGCGCATCGCGGGCGCATGTCCCTCGACTAGGACAAAGGGAAATCGGCCTGTGCGTCCGCGCAACGCGCAATCTCGACGAAAGCGCATCAAACGGAAACTATCCGCGGGTTTCCGTTGAATCATTTCAAAAAAGCGCGCATCGCGGCCCAGCGCCATCGGTTGAATTCCGAACAATCGTCAAGCGATGATTTTCAACGCGTTTCCGCTGCCTAGACTGGCCTGCCATTTGGCAAATCCTCCAGTCCACGTACTCTCAGGAAACGCAGATGAAATCCCTCTCCCTCACCAAGGCCGCCGTGCTCGTCGCGCTGGCCGCGTCCGCCCAGGCCGCCCTCGCCGCCGATGGCAATGTGAACTTCGTCGGCAAGATCGTCGACACGCCGTGCTCGATTTCGCCCAACAGCACGAACCTGACCGTGCCGCTCGGCACCGTGTCCAAGTCGGTGCTGGACGGCGCCGTGGGCAAGCGTTCGACGCCCGCCAAGTTCACCATTGACCTGCTGAACTGCGGCGCCACCGCCAAGGGCGCCACCGTGTCCTTCGCCGGCCCGCCCGACGCCACCAACGCGAACAAGCTGCGCATCGGCGTGGGCGAAGTGGCTGGCTCGTTCGCCACCGGCGCGGCCATCGAAATCGCGGACTCGGCCGGCACGGCCATCAACCTGGGTTCGGCCTCGCCCAACTATCCGCTGGGAATCGGCAACAACTCGCTGCAGTTCCAGGCCTCGTACATCTCGGTCCTGGCGGCGGTCACCACTGGTACGGGTAATGCGGTCGCGCAATTCACCGTGACTTACCAATAAGAGGCGCTTGCCCCCGGGTCGCGCCGGCGACTCCGCCACTCGCTGGGCGGACCGCCAGGCGCGATCCGGCAAACGATCCGTGTCACGCATATCTGCCCGCGGCCTCGCGGGCGGCAGGGATTCATCGTGCTTCAGAAAACTGCAATGTCCTTTATTCCTCCCGCGCGGGCAACCGCCAGCATCCTGGCGGCCGCCAGCCTGTGCGCCGGACTGGCCGCGCCTGCCCAAGCCGCGATCCTGCTGGGCGGAACGCGCGTGATCGTCCACGAGAAAGACCGGGAAGCCTCGATCTCGATGAAGAACGAAGGCAAGGCGCCTTACGTGGTGCAAGCCTGGCTGGACGCTGGCGAAGGCCGGAACAAGACCCCGTTTCTGACCACGCCGCCCTTGTCGCGGCTGGATCCAGGCATGGAGAACATCCTGCGCATCATGCGCGTGTCCTCCAATGAGCTGCCCGCCGATCGCGAATCGGTCTTCTGGCTCAACGTCAAGGAAATCCCCGAGAAGGCCCAAGGCGAAAACGTGCTGCAGATCGCCGTGCGCACGCGCATCAAGCTGTTCTACCGCCCGGCGGCGCTGCGCGACGGCGACGCCTCGCTCGCGCGCAACAGCCTGAAGTGGGCGGTGACGACCAGCGCCGACGGCAAGGGCGCGGTGTTGAAAGTCGCCAATCCCACGCCCTACCACGTCACGTTCACGGGCTTTCGGATCAACAAGGGCCAGCAGGACATCAATACCGAGATGCTGCCGCCGATGGCGGAACAGAGCTATCCGCTGAAGGCGATCAAGACGCCGCAGGCGGTCACGGTGACCTACACCACGATCAACGACTACGGCGGAGAAACCGCCTTGGAAATGGTGAACGTGCCCGCGGCCAACGAGCCCGTGCCGCTCAAGCCCGAGCCGGTGCCCGACAGCGCCGGGAAACCCTGATACTTCGAGGCTACGCCGTGACTTCCGCTTCGTGTTTCACGCCCATCCGCCACTATGCCTTGCTAGCGCTCGCCTTGGCGCTGGCCCCGCAGGCAGGCAAGACCGCGCAGCCGGCGGCCAGCATCTTCAATGAAGGATTCCTGGGCATCGGCGGAGACCAGCCAAACGCGGACCTGTCCGTGTTCAAGTTCGGGAACCAGGTGCTGCCCGGCACCTACATGGTGGACGTGATGCGCGACGGCAATGCGCTGGGCAAGTTCCAGCTGCGCTTCGAGGAAGCGCCGGGCAAGCGCGACGCCCAGCCCTGCCTGACCCGGGAGATGCTTGAATCCTGGGGCGTGAACGCGGCCGCCATCGGCAGCCTGGCGGCGTTGCCCCCGGAAAGCTGCGTGGACCTGGCGGCCAGCGTGGTCGATGCCTCGTACACCTATGACGCGAGCCGCCAGCAGCTGTCGTTGAGCATTCCGCAGGCGGCCCTCAAGCGCACCGCGCGCGGCTCGATCGACCCGTCCAAATGGGACCGGGGCATCAATGCCGCCATGCTGGATTACCAATTCAACCTGACGCACTACGACGGCACCCGCGCGGGCGGCGGCCCCGGTCCAACGATCAACGGCCCCTATGGTCCGCAACCGGATCGGACGGCCAGGAACAACGCGGTATTCGCAGGCCTGCGCGGCGGTTTCAATCTCGGCGACTGGCGGTTCCGCAATTACTCGACCTACAACCGCGACCAGTATGGACAGGGCCGCTGGCAGGCATTGCAGACCTACGCCCAACGCGATCTGCACTCGATACGCGGGCAGCTGCTGCTGGGCGACGGCAGCACGCCAGGTGACCTGTTCGACAGCGTGCAGTTCCGGGGCGTGCAGATCGCGTCGGACGATTCCATGCTGCCGGACAGCCTGAGCGGCTATGCGCCGACCATACGCGGCGTGGCCCAGACCAACGCCCGCGTCACGGTGCGACAGAACGGCTACATCATCTACAGCACCTATGTGCCGCCCGGCCCCTTCGCGCTGGACGACCTGTATCCCACCTCGGGTGGCGGCGACATGGACGTGACCGTCACCGAGGCCGATGGCCGCGAAACGCGTTTCGTGCAGGCCTACGCTGCCGTGCCCACGCTGCTGCGCGACGGCGCCTGGCGCTATAGCGCCACGGCGGGGCAATATCGCAACGGCTACGTCTATAACCAGGGCGACATCCGCCGGCCCTATTTCCTGCAGGCCACGGCGGCGCGCGGTATGCCGATGGACTTCACGCTGTATGGCGGCACGACGCTGGCGCAGAACTACCAGTCGCTGATGGCGGGCGCGGGCAAGAACATGCGCAGCCTGGGCGCGGTCTCGCTGGATCTGACCCAGGCCCGCACGCAGCAGGACCAGGGCGGCACGCTGTCCGGCCAGTCGCTGCGATTCCTGTACGCAAAGTCGCTGGAGCAGACGGGCACTAACTTCCGCATGGCCGGCTACCGCTACTCGACCAGCGGCTATCGCACTTTCACCGAATCGGTGCAGATGCGCTACGCGCAGGACTACGGCCTGCCCTTCGCCAACCGCCGCAACGAAATCCGCTTCGATGCGTCCCAGCCGTTGGGGAAATGGGGTTCCGTGTACGTGTCGGCGCGCCAGCAGACCTATTGGAACAGCGCGCACAAGGACAGGCTCGTGCAGGTCGGCTATTCCGGCAACTACGGCATGGTCAGCTACAACCTGTTCTACAACCAGTACTCGAACCTTTATGGCCCGTCCAACCGGCAGGTCATGCTGAGCTTGTCGATTCCGCTGGGCAAGACCAATTCGACGGCCATGTACTCGGTCTCGCACGATAACAACGGCCGCGTGGCGCAGCAGGCCAGCCTGTTCGGCAGCGCGATGGAAGACTATCGCCTGACCTTTGGCGTGACGGCGAACCAGTCGAACCAGGACAGCAGCAGCGGCAGCGCCAACCTGAACTACAAGGGCCGCTACGGCACGGTGACGCTGGGCCGCAGCCAGGGCTCGGGCTACGGCCAGACCAATGTGGGATTGGCCGGCGGCATCGTCGCGCACGGCGATGGCGTGACCCTGTCTCAACCCCTGGGAGAGACCATCGCGCTGGTGCGCGCGCCCAAGGCCTCGGGCGTGGGCATCGAGTCCCAGGCCGGCGTCAGCACGGATTCGGCCGGCAACGCGGTGGTACCCAACGTCACCCCTTACCGCAGCAACCGGCTGGCGCTGATCACCCAGGACCTGGGCGACAAGGTGGACGTGAAATACGCGGCGCGCGACGTGGTGCCGACGCGTGGCGCGGTGGTGCTGGCGCCATTCGAGACCTCGGTGGGCTATCGCCTGATGCTGACGCTCAAGGACCGGGATGGCCGGGCGCTGCCCTTCGGCTCGCGCATCGAGAACGAGGCCGGGCAGGAAGTCGGCATCGTCGGCCCGGAGGGGCAGGCCTATGTGACCGGAGTGCCCGAAGCCGGCACGCTGAAAGTGATATGGGGCCAGGAAGCCAACAGGCAATGCGAGATCACGTACACACTGCCCGGCGAGGAAAAACCCACACCTGTCCGCCAGTACGAGGCAAGCTGCTCATGACGGCGCGCATCAATCCACGCATGCGGGACTACTCCCGCCATGAAGCGTCACCCACGGCGCAAGGCTGGCGCCATAGTGCAGCAATGGGAATCGGAGGCTGCCAATGATTAGAATTCAAACACTTCTGCTTCGCGGCCTGCTGACGGTATCCGGTCTGTTGCTGGCGGGTCAGACATGGGCCGATTGTACGTATTCACCGCGTATGAACCTCGGTGATCTCACCGTGAACCCTGGATTGGTGCAGGTCGCCCAGGCCGCCGCCATCGGCGATGTGGTATCCACCACGATCGTCAATGTCGGCAGCAGCTACCCGGTGTGGATCGCCCAATGCAACTCCAGCCCTGGCAGCGGCTTCAGCATCACTGTAGGCACCACCCAAGGAACGCAGGTGTCGAGCTTGTTTAGGGTCTACAGCACAAATATCCAGGGTATCGGCTATCGGATCCGCACCCTTGGTGACAACGGGAATACCTGGCCGACCGGTGTCGGCGGCCTCAACAGTAGCACCCCATCTTCCATTTATATTGGCTGGCGGAGTATCCAGTTCGAACTGGTGAAGACCGCCGCCGTCGTCGGCAACGGTCCGCTGACGCCCGGGGAATACGGCCGCATCCAGGTCCAGGGCGATCCAAGCAAACTTTATCTGCGCGTCCTGCTGGGCTCGGGCCGCATCCTCAGCCCCACCTGCAGCGTTGATGCGGGCTCGCAGAACATCACCGTGCCGCTCGGCTCGGTCTACCGTAATGCGTTCCAGGGCGTGGGCTCCACGACGGCCGTCAGAAATTTCTCGATCAAGCTCAACTGCAATGCCCTGCCGCCGGGACAAGGAAACACGGTCATGATCACCATGGACGCGACCGCCGACCCCTCGGGCCTGCCTGGCGCATTGCGTCTGGCCACCGGCGGGCCGGGACAGATTGCGGGCGGCGTGGGCATACAGGTGCGCAATGCGCTCGGCAATCCGGTCGTCTTCGGCCAGGCCGTCGACGTGGGGCCGTCGGCCCCTGCGGGCTACACCATTCCATTCACCGCGCGCTACATCCAAACTGGCAGCACGGTCACGACGGGCGACGCCAACGGCCTGGCCACCGTGACCCTGACGTACAAATAAGGCAAAGATGAAAAAGAAAGCGCTTGGCCTGTCTCAGTTCAATCGGATGAACAGCAGTCGATGAAGTTTGCTTTCGTCCGCATGCCGTCAGCCCGTTTGCTGACGGCACTTGTGCTGGCGGCCGCCAGCCTTCTGACGACACGGGCCTACGCTTTGTGCTTCTGGACGCCGGACATGAACCGGGGCGCCTTCACGATCAATGCCCCCGCGCCCATCGTGGTTCCGCAAAACGCGGCCATCGGAACCGTACTCGCAACCCTGACACAGAACGTGTCACCGACGAGCGGGCCGATCATGCGCTGCGACATCGCGGGCGGATCCCTGACTCAGACATACAGCCTCGTCAATGGGACGCAGGTTTCAATGCCCACGCCCGGCGCCGCGGTCTATTCAACCAATATCGACGGCATCGGATACCGGATCACCGTGCAAGGCGTTGGCTCCCTGCCTCGAACCGTGACAAGCGGCAGCGCCAATCCCAACGGCACGACGATCAGCACCCTGAGCATCGAGATGTCCGCGATCCGCCTATCGCTCGTGAAGACCGCGCCGGTGACCGGCAACGGGCTACTCTCGCCGGGTCTGTATGCGATAGGCTATGCGGGCGGAAATACCGCGCAACAGTACTTCCAGGCCCTGGTCGGCAACATCCGGATCATCTCGCCCACCTGCAACATCGCGCCACAGTCGAGCAATCTGGTGGTCGACCTGGACGAGGTGCGCCGCAGCGGGTTCACCGGCGTGGGCAATACGCAGGGCAGCAAGGCGTTCGACATCACTGTCAATTGCCGCGTTTCGGTCAACAACCAGTTCAATACCGTTTCCCTGACCATGGACGCCACGCCCGACCCCTCCAACGCGCCGGGCGTGCTCAAGCTTGCCGCCAGCGGCTCTACGGATGCCACCGGCATCGGCATCCAGGTGCTGAACGGCGCCGGCCAGCCCGTGCAATTCGGCCAACCCATGGAACTGGGGCCGACCAAGAACGGGGATTACGTGGCGCCCTTCACGGCCCGCTATTACCAGACCCTGCCCGCCGTCACGACCGGCCAGGCCGATGGCATGGCCACGCTCACGCTCAGCTACAAGTAGGCGCGCCGCCGCTCAATGGTCGTGGTTGCTGGCGGCGAAGCCCGCGTTGTTAAGCACCTCGATCACTTCCTGGATGTGATCGTGGCCCCGGGTCTGCAGCACGAAATCCACTTCCACGTTGCGCACCGGCAGCGAGGTGAAAGCGCGCTGGTGGTGGACTTCGGTGATGTTGGCCTGGGCGTCGGCGATAAGCTTGGTGGCGTGCGCCAGCGCGCCCGGCAGGTCGCGCAGGTCGACGCGGATGCGCGCCAGCCGGCCGGCGCGCACCATGCCGCGCTCGATCAGCTCGCCCAGCATCAGCGGGTCGATGTTGCCACCGGTCAGCACCAGACCGATGCGCTTGCCCTTGTAGCGGTCGCTGCCCTCTTCCTGGGCGCGCAGCAGCGCGGCCAGGCCGGCCGCGCCAGCGCCTTCGACCACGGACTTCTCGATCTCCAGCAGCACCACGATGGCATGCTCGATATCGCTCTCGCTGACCAGCTCGATGCGGTCGACCAGCCGGCCGGCGACCTCGCGCGTGATATCGCCGGGCGATTTCACGGCGATGCCCTCGGCGATGGTGTACGGCCCCTGCGGCATGGTCACGCCCTTGAGCGCGGCGTACATGGACGGAAAGCGCTCGGTCTGCACGCCCACGATCTCGATGCCGGGCTTGAGCGCCTTGGCCGCGGTGGCGATGCCCGAGATCAGGCCGCCGCCGCCGATGGCCACGACCAGCGTGTCCAGCTGCGGTTGGTCTTCCAGCATTTCCAGTCCCACCGTGCCCTGCCCCGCGATGACGGCCTCGTCGTCGTAGGGGTGGATCATGATCAGCCCGCGCTCCTGCGCCAGCTCGTAGCCGCGCGCCTTGGCGTCATCGAAGGTGTCGCCGGCCAGCACCACCTCGGCGCCGAAGCGGCGCGTGTTGGCGACCTTGACGGTGGGCGTGAAGCGCGGCATCACGATCACGGCCGGCACGCCCATGCGCTGCGCATGGTAGGCCACGCCCTGCGCGTGGTTGCCGGCGGACACGGCGATGACGCCCTTGGCGCGGTCGGCCTCGGACAGCGTCAGCATGCGGTTGAGCGCCCCGCGCTCCTTGAAGCTGGCGGTGAACTGCAGATTCTCGAATTTCAGCCAGATCTCGGCCCCGAAGATGTCGGACAGCGTGCGCGACAGCGTGAACGGGGTCTTGAGCACCTGGCCGCGCAGGTTCTCGCGGGCGGTCTGGATGGAGGCGATGTCAATCACGGTGAACGGTCCTGTGGGTGCCTGCGCGGCGGTTGTCCTGTGGAACGCGAACGGCTGGCGGCATCGGGTGGACTGCGCGCCGCGCCCTACCGCACCGGCAGGAAATTGAACAGCAGCAAGCCCTGCGCGTAGTTGATCCCGATGCGCCTGGAGTTTTCACCCAGCAGGTTGGCGATCAGGTCCAGCCGGCCGATGATGGCGCCGAACTCGCGCTCGAAGCTGAGATTCGTGGCGTTCTGCGACATCTCGTTGGCCAGCAGCAGCGGCTCGCCCTGGCTGTTATGGCGCGACGCCAGCAGCCAGGCGGCGGCCTCGACGTTCCGAGCGGCATTGTAGACCCGCTGGCCGTCCAGCGCGTCGGACACGTACAGCCGGGTCTTGCCGTTGTGGGCGGCGATGATGGTGTCGGCCAGGCCGTAGATGAAGGCGGCGACGCGGTCGCCCGAGTAGTTGGGGTCCAGCGAGACGGCCAGGATCTGGATGTCGCGCAGGCCGGACAGGCCGGGCGGCGGGCGGCGCTCCTCGATGGCGCGCTTGACCCGCGCCACGGCGGCGGGCTGGTCGGCGGCGTCGGTCTTGCGCCATTCGCGGGGATTGCGGCGGTAGAGCTTGTCGAGCAGGACATAGAGGCTGGCGAGGTTGTCGCGGACCTCGAGCGTGACGGTGCGGTTGAAATCGGTCTGGCCGAACTGGTCCGCCGACATGCTTTCGCTGCGGGGGCCCTTGCCGTCCGGCGGCGGACTGCCGGCGCAGCCGGCCAACAGCGCCGACAACAGCGCCGCGATGCCCGCGGGTATCAACCGTCCCGTCATGCCCTGACCATCCGTTCCCCCGACTCCACTGTCGGACGCCTGGCGCATTGCGCGGCGCCCTTGTCCTGTGCGCTGAACTTTACCGTAAGGAGCGCGAGGATGGGAGCCGTAGAGCCCCCGAAAGAAGCAAGAGGATGAATCAACCGCCGGCCGCGCGACCGGCTTGCCCGCGCCTGTCCGTCCGCGCGGGCAGGCTGTAGACGAAAAAAAACGGCGCCTTGCGGCGCCGTTTCTTGCAGTCGGGAACGCAAGCCTTATTCGGGCTGCGCCTCGGCTTGCGGAGCGGCTTCGGCAGCGGCCTGCTGCTGCTCGATGCCACCGATGGCCTTGATGGACAGGCGCAGGCGGCCCTTGTCGTCGGCCTCGATGACCTTGACGCGGACTTGCTGGCCGACCTTCAGCACATCGTTGATGTTGGCGATGCGGTAGTTGGCGATCTCCGAGATGTGCAGCAGGCCGTCGCGGCCCGGCAGCACCTGGACGATGGCGCCGAAGTCCAGCAGGCGCAGCACGGCGCCTTCGTAGACCTGGCCCACTTCCACGTCGGCGGTCAGCTCGACGATGCGGCGCTGGGCTTCCTTGGCCTGCGCTTCGTCGACGCTGGCGATCACGATCGTGCCGTCGTCGGAGATGTCGATCTGCGTGCCGGTCTCTTCGGTCAGCGCGCGGATGGTGGCGCCGCCCTTGCCGATCACGTCGCGGATCTTCTCGGGGTTGATCTTGATGGTCAGCATGCGCGGGGCGAAAGCCGACAGCTCGCCGCGCGAACCGTCCAGCGCTTCCTTCATCTTGCCCAGGATGTGCAGACGGCCTTCGCGGGCCTGGGCCAGCGCCACCTGCATGATTTCCTTGGTGATGCCCTGGATCTTGATGTCCATCTGCAGGGCCGTGACGCCGTTCTCGGTGCCAGCAACCTTGAAGTCCATGTCGCCCAGGTGATCTTCATCGCCCAGGATGTCGGTCAGCACGGCGAACTTGCCGCCGTCCAGGATCAGACCCATCGCCACGCCGGCGACGTGGTCCTTGACCGGCACGCCGGCATCCATCATGGCCAGCGAGCCGCCGCAGACCGAAGCCATCGACGAGGAGCCGTTGGACTCGGTGATTTCCGAGACGATGCGGATGGTGTACTGGAAGTCTTCCGGGGCCGGCAGCAGCGGGATCAGCGAGCGCTTGGCCAGGCGGCCGTGGCCGATTTCGCGGCGCTTGGGCACACCGATGCGACCGGTTTCGCCGGTGGCGAACGGAGGCATGTTGTAGTGCATCATGAAGCGGTCGCGGTACTCGCCCATGAGCGCGTCGATGATCTGCTCGTCCTGCTTGGTGCCCAGCGTGGCCACGACCAGCGCCTGGGTTTCACCGCGGGTGAACAGGGCGCTGCCGTGAGCGCGCGGCAGCACGCCCAGGCGCACGCTGATCGGGCGCACGGTGCGGGTGTCGCGGCCGTCGATGCGCGGCTCGCCGTTCAGGATCTGGCCGCGCACGATGGCGGATTCCAGCGAGAACAGGATGTTGTCGACGGTGACGGCGTCAGGCGCCGACTCGCCCTTCTCGGCGGCGGCGGCGTTCAGCGTGGCCGACACGTTGGCGTAGACTTCGCGCAGCTGCGTCGTGCGGGCCTGCTTTTCGCGGACCTGGTAGGCGGCGTTCAGGCCGGGCTGGGCGGCGGCGGTGACGGCGGCGATCAGGGCCTCGTCCTTGGCCGGAGCCTGCCAGTCCCACTCGGGCTTGCCGGCGTCCTTGACCAGGTCATGGATGGCGTTGATGACGGCCTGCATCTGCTGGTGGCCGTAGACCACGCCGCCGAGCATGATTTCTTCGGACAGCTGGTCGGCTTCCGACTCCACCATCAGCACGGCGTTCTCGGTGCCGGCGACCACCAGGTCCAGCTTGGAGGACTTCAGCTGCGAGGCGGTCGGGTTGATGGCGTACTGGCCATCGATGTAGCCCACGCGCGCGGCGCCGATCGGGCCATTGAACGGGATGCCCGAGATGGCCAGCGCGGCCGAGGCGCCGATCATGGCGGCGATGTCGGGGTCGATTTCAGGGTTGACCGACAGCGTGTGGATGACCACCTGGACTTCGTTGTAGAAGTCTTCGGGGAACAGCGGACGCAGGGGACGGTCGATCAGGCGGGAGGTCAGCGTTTCCTTTTCGGACGGCTTGCCTTCGCGCTTGAAGAAGCCGCCCGGAATGCGGCCGGCGGCGTAGGTTTTCTCGATGTAGTCGACGGTCAGCGGGAAGAAGGTCTGACCCGGCTTGGCCTTCTTGGAGGCCACGACGGTCGCCAGGACCACGGTGTCCTCGATCGACACCACGACGGCGCCGGAGGCCTGGCGAGCGATCTCGCCGGTTTCCAGGACGACCGTGTGCTGGCCGTACTGGAACGATTTAGTCACTTTATTGAACATGACGGTTATTCCTTACAAATGAAAAACCGTGGCCGCCGCGACAAGAGTCGCACCGGCCACGGTTGCGTCATGGGGAGCCAGCCCCGTCGATCACTTGCGCAGACCGAGTTTTTCGATCAGAGCGCGGTACGAATCGGGATTGCGGCCCTTGAGGTAGTCGAGCAGCTTGCGGCGGCGGCTGACCATACGCAGCAGACCACGGCGCGAGTGATGGTCCTTCATGTGTTCCTTGAAGTGACCAGTCAGTTCGTTGATACGGGCGGTGAGCAGAGCCACCTGAACTTCGGGGGAACCGGTGTCGCCTTGAGCGCGTTGGAATTGCGCAACGATATCGGCTTTCTTGATGTCAGCAACAGACATTTATGACCTCTTCGGACATGCGACAGGGCCGAGGCGCCCTGACGTGGTTGGGAAAAAAAATCGCGGACCGGATTGGCGTAATCGCTTTCTCACTGCTGCCTGCAGGGGCTGGTGAAACCTGGCTCTTGGCCTGGCCCGCCGCCGCTGCCGCCGGCGCGATTCGGCATCATGCGAAACGGATGCCTGGATAAAGCCCGACGATTATAGCTGATTCGATAGAATTGCCCTACTGGCGCCCCAGGGGCGTCCTTCCGCCTTCGAGGGGAGCAAAATATGACATTTCATTACAAAACAGCCCGCATCGCCCTGGCGGCAAGCGCCTTGCTGGCCCTGTCGGCCTGCGCCAACCTGGCCCAGGTCGCGCCCGGCACGCCGCTGGCCGACGTGCAGGCCCGGTTCGGCCGGCCCAACTTCGAATGCCCGCAGGCCAACGGCGACCGGCGCGTCATCTGGACCCAGCAGCCCATGGGCCAGTACGCCTGGGGCGCCAATGTCGGCGCCGACGGCAAGGTGGATCGGGTGCTGCCGCTGCTGACCGACCCGCACTTCAAGGTGCTGGAGACCGGAACCTGGAGCCCCGACCGGGTGCGCTGCGAATTCGGCCCGCCGGCCCGGATCGACGAAGCGGGGCTGGGCGAGAAGCGCGAAGTGGTCTGGTCCTATCGCTACAAGGAAAACAGCGTCTGGAATTCGCTGATGTACGTGTACATGGGCCGCGACGGTTCGGGCGTGACGCATTTCCACCCCGGGCCGGATCCGATGTACGACGAAGACAGGTTCATGTGGCGCTGAATGCCGCGGCCATGAAAGATACCCCCCACGCCGCGCGCAGTACGCGCGCTTGCTGCCCGCCGAGGGGGCGCCTTTCATCTTGGAGCGACCTGGCAATGAAAAAAACCGCCTCTCGGCGGTTTTTTTTCGCATGAACCACGACTGACATGGACAAGATCGTCACCGCGCCACCCACGCGGGCAACGCGCTTGCGCTATGGTTCCAGCAACCAAGCAAACAACACGCCCGGACTGGCGCATGCCCTGAGCAGGCATCCGAAAAAGAAATCCCCGGCTCAAGGCCGGGGTGAGATCAGGTCTTACATGATGGGTCGTAGGCTTTGCGCCCATTGGAAGCCATCACCAACCTTGCCGCGATTCTAGGAATCAGGCGCGACGCAGTCAACCGTAGAAACCGCAGCCGCCCCCCCCCAAAAAAACACTCCGGAGCCACGCCGTCATGCCGTATACCCTGCAATACCGCCCGGTCCTGATCGACACCCTGATCAGCAACGCGCGCATCGCAAGTTATCAGACGGTTTTCAGTCCCGCCAACGACATGGAACTGATGGGCGCCTATCTATGGAACGCGCACGCCTGCGGGGCGCTGTATCCATTGATGGGCGCCGTGGAAATCACCCTGCGCAACGCGATTGATCAGACTCTGAGCGCCAGCATGGGGACATTCTGGTGGGCCGGGAATCGCTTGCGGCACCGATCTTACGCAACCGGCTGTTCCACCACGAGCCGGCCTGGAAGCGGTATGGCGTCCTGACAGAAGCGGATGCCGTACGCCACTTGCAGGAGAAGATCGCCACGGCGGAACGCCTGCTGACCTTGATACATCCCGAGAACCTGCGCTTGCAGCAAGTGAACGGGCTGCTGCAAAGCGCCAGGCGCGCCTGCTCAACGGAAGAAATCAGACGCTTTCAACACCGCGCCCGCGTGCACCGGATTCGTACGCTGGGACAGCTGGCGACCCTGGCCGCTCGTTCCAATACCGAAAACCGGGCGTTGGAGGCCAGGATACGCCGTGGACGGCCTCAGCGCTTCGTCGTGCTGCCAAGATAGGCCGCGGCGTCGCAGGAAAGGAACGCCGCCTGCGGCAACCTCAGTTCCCCTGCCCGCGCCGTTCCTGCTGCAAGCGACGCGCGCGGTTCCAGCGCAGCGCCCAGATGATCCAGCCCGACAGGCCGTACAGCACGAACAGGCCGAACAGCACCACCGGAGGATCGCTGGAGACGAACACGAACACGGCCACCACCAGCAGGATGCCCCAGAACGGCACGCTGCGGCCCAGGGCGAAGCTCTTGCCGCTGAAGAACGGCGCGTTCGACACCATCGAGATGCCGGCGTACATGGTCACCGTGAACGCGACCCAGGCCATCACGCTGTCATGGATGGGCAGCTTGTTGTCCACGGCCAGCCAGACGAAGCCGGCCACCAGCGCGGCGGCGGCGGGGCTGGGCAGGCCCTGGAAGTAGCGCTTGTCGACCACGGCGATATTGGTGTTGAAGCGCGCCAGCCGCAGCGCGGCCCCCGCCACGTAGACGAACGCGGCCAGCCAGCCCCAGCGGCCCAGGTCGTTCAGGATCCATTCGTACATGACCAGCGCCGGCGCCACGCCGAACGAGGTCATGTCGGACAGCGAGTCGTACTGCTCGCCGAAGGCGGACTGGGTATTGGTCAGGCGCGCCACGCGACCGTCCATGCCGTCCAGCACCATGGCCACGAAAATGGCGATGGCGGCGACCTCGAAGCGGTTGTTCATGGCCTGCACCACGGCGTAGAACCCCGCGAACAGGGCCGCGGTGGTGAACGCGTTGGGCAGCAGGTAGATGCTGCGATGGCGGTTCTCGGAATCGCGCATGGAGAAATTGGGCATGGTCTGGAAAACTTGCGGCGGACAGATCGAAAGGTTAACCCATCTGGCCCCGCTTGCGGGCCGGACGGCCTTACGCGCCGGCGCGGCGTGGGGCGCGTTTCGCCCGAAAGGAAAAAGAAAAGCGGCATGCCCTCGCAGGCATGCCGCCGTGACGCTGCCTGGGGCGCCGGGCAGGCCCGGCGCCCTGGCGGGCATCAGTTCTTGGACTTGTCCACCAGCTTGTTGGCGGCGATCCAGGGCATCATGGCGCGCAGCTTGCCACCCACCTGCTCGATCTGCGATTCCGCGTTGATGCGGCGGCGCGAGGTCAGCGTCGGGGCGCCAGCGGCGTTTTCCAGGATGAAGCGCTTGGCGTACTCGCCGTTCTGGATGTCCGTCAGGCACTGGCGCATGGCGGCGCGGGTGTCGTCCGTGACGATCTTCGGACCGGTCTCGTATTCGCCGAATTCGGCGTTGTTCGAGATCGAGTAGTTCATGTTGGCGATGCCGCCTTCATAGATCAGGTCGACGATCAGCTTCAGCTCGTGCAGGCACTCGAAGTAGGCCATTTCGGGCGCGTAGCCGGCGTCCACCAGCGTATCGAAACCGGCCTTGATCAGTTCGACGGTACCGCCGCACAGCACGGCCTGTTCGCCGAACAGGTCGGTTTCGGTTTCTTCGCGGAAGTTGGTCTCGATGATGCCGGCGCGGCCGCCGCCGTTGGCGCTGGCGTAGGACAGGGCCACGTCGCGCGCGGCGCCGGACTTGTCCTGGTACACGGCCACCAGGTGCGGCACGCCGCCACCCTGCTTGTAGGTGTTGCGCACGGTGTGGCCCGGGGCCTTCGGCGCGATCATGATGACGTCGATGTCTTCGCGCGGCACGACCTGGCCGTAGTGCACGTTGAAGCCGTGCGCGAAGGCCAGCGCGGCGCCAGCCTTGATGTTGGCGTGCACTTCCTTGTTGTAGACCGAGGCGATGTTCTCGTCGGGCAGCAGCATCATGACGATGTCGGCGGACTTGACGGCGTCGGCGACTTCCTTGACGTCCAGGCCGGCGCTGGCGGCCTTGTTCCACGAGGCCCCGCCCTTGCGCAGGCCGACGACGACCTTCACGCCCGAGTCATGCAGGTTCTGGGCGTGCGCGTGGCCTTGCGAGCCGTAGCCGATGATGGCAACGGTCTTGCCTTTGACGAGGGAGAGATCGCAGTCTTTGTCGTAGAAAACTTTCATGTTGTGCTCCAGATTCCAGTATGTGGATATTCGATTGATTCAGTTGCAGGGTGCGGCCGGGAAATCCCGGCCTCAGATCTTCAAGATCCGTTCGCCGCGGCCGATGCCGGACACGCCGGTGCGCACGGTTTCCAGGATGGCGCTGCGGTCCAGGGCCTCGAGGAAGGCCTGTACCTTTTCCTGCACCCCGGTGAGTTCGATGGTGTAGGACTTGTCGGTCACGTCGATGATGCGGCCGCGGAAGATGTCGGCCATGCGCTTCATTTCCTCGCGCTCCTTGCCCACCGCGCGCACCTTGACCAACATCAGCTCGCGCTCGATGTGCGAGCCTTCGGTCAGGTCGACCACCTTCACCACGTCCACCAGGCGGTTCAGGTGCTTGGTGATCTGCTCGATAATTTCATCCGAGCCGGTGGTGACGATGGTCATGCGCGACAGCGTGGCGTCCTCGGTCGGCGCGACGGTCAGCGTCTCGATGTTGTAGCCCCGCGCGGAGAACAGCCCCACCACGCGCGACAGCGCGCCGGGTTCGTTCTCGAGGAGGACGGAAATCACATGCTTCATGGTGGCCTCCTTACAGGTCTTCAGAGCCGAGCAGCATTTCGGTCAGCCCGCGGCCGGCCTTCACCATGGGCCACACGTTCTCGGTGCGGTCGGTGATGAAGTCCAGGAAGACCAGGCGGTCCTTGTGCTTCTTGAACGCTTCGCGCAGCGCCGGCTCGACGTCGGCCGGGCGCTCGATGCGCAGGCCCACGTGGCCATAGGCCTCAGCCACCTTGACGAAGTCGGGCAGCGAATCCATGTACGACTCGGAGTAGCGCGAGCCGTAGTCGATCTGCTGCCACTGCCGGACCATGCCCAGGAAGCGGTTGTTCAGGCAGACGATCTTGGGCGTCAGGCGGTACTGCGCGCAGGTCGACAGTTCCTGGATGTTCATCTGGATCGAGGCTTCGCCGGTGATGACGGCGATCTCCTGGCCCGGATTGGCCATCTGCACGCCCATGGCGTACGGCAGGCCGACGCCCATGGTGCCCAGGCCGCCGGAGTTGATCCAGCGGCGCGGCTTGTCGAACTTGTAGTACTGCGCGGCCCACATCTGGTGCTGGCCCACGTCGGAGGTGACGAAGGCGTCGCCGCCGGTCACTTCCCAGAGCTTTTCCACCACGTACTGCGGCTTGATGACTTCGTCCGAGCCCGCGTACTTCAGGCATTCCTTGCCGCGCCAGGTCTCGACCTGCTCCCACCACTTCGTGATGGAGGCCGGCTTGTGCTCGGCGGCGGCCGCCTCGTACTGGGCGCTCAGGTCGGCCAGCACGTCCTTGACGTTGCCGACGATGGGCACGTCCACGCGCACTCGCTTGGAGATCGACGAGGGATCGATGTCGATATGGATGATCTTGCGGGCGTTCTGGGCGAAGTGCTTGGGATTGCCGATCACGCGGTCGTCGAAGCGCGCGCCGATGGCCAGCAGCACGTCGCAGTGCTGCATCGCCATGTTGGCTTCATACGTGCCGTGCATGCCGGGCATGCCCACGAACTGGCCGCTGCTGGCGGGATAGCCGCCCAGGCCCATCAGCGTGCTGGTGCAGGGCGCGCCCAGCTGCGTCACGAGCTTGTTCAGCTCGGGCGCGGCATTGGACAGGATCACGCCGCCGCCGGTGTAGATCATCGGACGTTCGGCGGCCAGCAGCATCTGCACGGCCTTCTTGATCTGCCCCTGGTGCCCCTTGTTGACGGGCGCGTAGGAGCGCATCGTGATCTCGCCCTTGGGCGGCGCGTACTTGCACTGCGCGACGGTGACGTCCTTGGGGATGTCGACCAGCACCGGGCCGGGACGGCCGGTGCGCGCGATGTAGAACGCGCGGCGCATGGTCTCGGCCAGGTCCTTGACGTCGCGCACCAGGAAGTTGTGCTTGACGCAGGGACGCGTGATGCCGACGGTGTCGCATTCCTGGAAGGCGTCCTCGCCGATCGCCGCCGTGGGAACCTGACCGCTGATGATGACCATCGGGATCGAGTCCATGTAGGCAGTGGCGATGCCGGTGACCGCGTTGGTCACGCCGGGGCCGCTGGTCACGATGCAGACGCCGACCTTCTGCGACGAGCGCGAATACGCGTCGGCGGCATGCACGGCGGCCTGCTCATGGCGGACCAGGATATGCTGGAATTTGTCTTGCTTGAAAATCGCGTCGTAGATGTAAAGCACCGCGCCGCCGGGGTAGCCGAAAACGTGTTCCACGCCTTCTTCGGCCAGGCAGCGCACGACGATATCGGCGCCATTCAGTTCCATGTTGTCATTCCTTTCAAAACCGGCCCTGCTAACCCTGACTGCTGCCCGCCCGGATACGGCGGCAACTGAACCCATACCGGCTGCGACAACATGATCCGGCGCTTTGCGGCTCACGGAGCCACGCCACCCGGACACCTTGCCGACCCGGCATACGTTCGACAGAACGCAGTGCGAACGCCCCTTGGGGACGCTGGAGGTCGAAATGGAAGCCTTGGCAACACACGCTTGTGGCGCGGCCAACGGCAGGTGTAACTGCTGCGGAAGATCCTGGAAGGTGGTCCAGAAAATTCGCCTCAACGCGCCGGCTTCGGATAGGCAGGCCAGCGCAAGGCAACGACTCTACCGCATTGCGTCATCCGTAGCAAATCATGCGTGGCGCGGTGTTGCGCCCAGGTATCGCGGAAGATCCGGCCCCGGATTTTGCGGCGCGGGCGGACCGCTGGCGCAGGTCCACATGCTGGTCCTTTGAGGTCCATATTGTGGTCCCGCATCATTTCGGAATCCGGCTCGGACTTGTCCTGCCTCGGCCCCCGAACCCGGACCAGGTCCCGCGTCCGAACCTACGCCAAAGCGCCGCCCGAGCGCCACCAAAGCGCCCCCGTGGCAACAATCTGGCGCAGTAATCCGGCCCCGAAAAGCCCGCCGCTCTCTATACTTGTCGCATCAATCAGCCCGCACACCGCTCGCCCATGGATTTGCGCATTGCCAGCATTCGCCGCTTCCTCTACAGCCACTACTTTTTCGGAGGGGTGCGCCAGGCGATAGGCATGCTGCTGCCCGTGCTGGTGGTGGGCGGACTGTTCGGCCACTACGCCACGGGCCTGGTCGCCACCTTCGGCGCGCAGTGCCTGGCCATCATCGACCAGCCCGGCGGCCCGCAGCGCCACCGCACCAACGAAATGCTGGGCGGCGCGCTGCTGGGCACGCTGACCGTGATCATCACCGGCCTGGCATCCACGCATCCGATCCTGATCTGGCTGGCAGTCATCGCCCAGTGCTTCGTCTTTTCCATGTTCACGGTCTTCGGCAAGCGCGGCGGCCTGATCGGCTTCGCCGCCCTGCTGCTCATGACGCTGACCATGCATTCGCCGCTGGAGCCCGACCAGGTCCTGGCCCATGCCGCCGCGACGCTGGGCGGCGCGCTGTTCTACGTGGCGTTCAGCCTGGGCTTCTCGCGCCTGTTCTGGCTGCGCGAGGAGCAGCAGGCCATGTCGGTGGCGCTGTTCGCCACCGCCGACTACGTGGCCGCGCGCGCGGCCTTCTATGACGCAACCGCCGACCTGGACGACGCCTACCGCGCGCTGATCCAGAGCCAGTCCGTCATGACGGAAAAGCACCAGGCGGCGCGCGACATGGTGCTGCGCGCCCTGCCGCGCGGCAAAGGCCTGGGCGACCGCCAGCGCGTGATGATCTGGAACATGTTCGTGGACATGCTGCAGCTGCTGGACACGCTGGTGGCCACGCACACCGACTACGCCGCGCTGCGGCGCGCGCTGGCCGGCAACGACTGCCTGATCTTCATGCGCGACGCGCTGGTGAAGATGTCGCTGGAACTGAACCGCATCGCGCTGGACGTGTCGCGCGGGCGCAAGGTGCAGTACCGCAGCAGCGCCAAGGCCGAGCTGCGCGCCATCGAGTACGAAATCGAGCAACTCAAGCAACAGGGCTTCGGCGAACGCGAGCCCGAAATGCTGGCGCTGATCATCCAGGTGCTGCGCCGCCTGCGCAATTCCACCCGCATCGTCGACCGGCTGGCCGACCACACCGCCGCCTCGCCCGATGCCAAGCCCACCGACGTGCTGCGCATCAGCAAGTCGCTCACGCGCTTCATCTCGCGCCAGGAATTCCGCTTCGGCCTTCTGACCAGCAACCTGCGCCTGGATTCGCCGCACTTCCGCTACGCGCTGCGCGTGACGGCCGCGGCGGCGCTGGCGATGACGCTGGCCAGCCGCTGGCTGTCGCCGGCCTTCTCGGCGCACAACTACTGGATCATGCTGACCATCGTGATCATCATGAAGCCCGGCTTCGCGCTGACCCGACAGCGCAATGGCTGGCGCCTGACCGGCACCGTCATCGGCTGCGTCTGCGCCCTGCTGCTGTTCAACCTGACCGACAGCCCCGAGATCCTGTTCGCCGTGCTGCTGGCCGCCTGCATCATGGGCAACAGCCTGGTGCAGCTGAACTACATGGCCAGCGCCATCTTCAACACGCTGTTCGTGGTGCTGGTGTTCCACTTCGTCTCGCCCGGCACGGTGTCCATGTCGGTGATCGGCGAACGCGCCATCGACACGCTGATCGGCTGCGCGCTGGCGCTGGTGTGCAGCTACATCCTGCCCTGGTGGGAAGCCCGCTACCTCAAGCCGCTGGCGGCGGCGGCCACGCGCGCCAACCGCGAGTACCTGCTGGCGGGCATGCGATACGCCGACGCGATGCAGGCGCCGGCCGATCCCGCTCCTGACGCGGCCAGGGACGGCCAGGCCCCGGCCATCGCCGACGCCGACCTCGCCTGGCGGCTGGCGCGCAAGAACGTGCACATCGCCTTCAGCAATTTCGCCGAGGCGTTCTACCGCATGATGAGCGAACCCAAGTCGCATCAGGTCAACGTGCCCGAGCTGAACAACCTGCTGATCCAGAACCACGTGCTGGCCTCGCAGATCACGGCCACCATTCCGATCCTGGCGGCGCTGCCGCAGACGCCCGCGCCGGTGCGCGAGGCGCTGGACGGCATGGCCCGGTTGCTGGACGAAAGCCGGATGCAGGGGCCCGCGCCGGTCCTGCCGACCCAGTTCGACACCGACGGCGAGCAGGCGGCGCTCGTCTACCCGCTCAAGCAGATGATCAAGGCCACCCACATGATCCGCCAGGAACTGCTGGCGCTGGACGAGCCGGCGCACGCGCCGGGCGCGGCGGCGCCGGCCTGAGCGGGCG
>NZ_JCBANG010000038.1:0-55170 GCF_059760905.1 Achromobacter sp. 1011811831 | reverse complement strand
GAACCGTGAGGTTCCGGGCTTTTTTTGTCTGCGATGCGCCCGGCGCGCGCCGGGCGGGCCGGATCAGCTGTGGTAGGCCGATTCGCCGTGGCTGGTGACGTCCAGACCTTCGCGTTCCTGGTCTTCCGGCACGCGCAGGCCGCACAGGGCATTGGCGATCTTGTAGGCGATCAGGGCCACCACGCCGGACCAGACGATGGTCAGCAGCACGCCTTCGAGCTGCACCCAGAGCTGATGGGCGATCATGCCGGGCTCGGCCAGGCCGGGGCCGCCCAGGGCCTGGGCATTGAACACGCCGGTCAGCAGCGCGCCGACGATGCCGCCCACGCCGTGCACGCCGAACACGTCCAGCGAGTCGTCGGCGCGCAGGATGCGTTTCAGGCCATTCACGCCCCAGACGCAGACGACGCCGGCGATCACGCCGATGACCAGCGCGCCCGCGGGACCCACCAGGCCGGCGGCCGGGGTGATGCCGACCAGGCCGGCCACCGCGCCCGAGGCCGCGCCGAGCATGGACGGCTTGCCCTTGATGCTCCATTCGGTGATCAGCCAGGCCAGCACGGCGCCGGCGGTCGCGATCATGGTGTTGAAGAAGGCCAGCGTGGCGTTTTCGTTGGCGGCCAGGGCCGAGCCGGCGTTGAAGCCGAACCAGCCCACCCACAGCAGCGCGGCGCCGACGAAGGTCATGGGCAGGTTGTGCGGCTGCATGGCTTCGCGGCCGTAGCCCACGCGCTTGCCGATCACATAGGCGCCGACCAGGCCGGCCACGCCGGCGTTGATGTGCACCACCGTGCCGCCGGCGAAGTCCAGCGCGCCGCGCGCATTGAGCAGGCCGGGCGCGGTTTCGGACGCGAACCAGACCATGTGGGCGATGGGCACGTAGGCGAAGGTGAACCAGATCACCGTGAAGACCAGCACCGCCGAGAAGCGGGCGCGTTCGGCGAAGCTGCCCACGACCAGCGCGCAGGTGATGCCGGCGAAGGTGGCCTGGAACGAGGCGAACAGCAGCTCGGTGAGCGAGTTCGACATGGCGTACTTGCCGTCCGCCGGCGTGAACATGCCGGAGAAGAAGGCGCGCGACAGCCCGCCGAAGAAGGCATTGCCTTCGGTGAAGGCGAGGGAATAGCCGTAGATGAACCAGAGCACCAGGCCCAGCACGAAGGTACACAGCACTTGCAGCAGCACCGAGAGCACGTTCTTGCTGCGTACCAGGCCGCCATAGAACATCGCCAGGCCAGGCACTGCCATCATCAACACAAGCAGGGTAGAGACGAGCAACCAGGAGATATCTGCTTTATCCATTTTCAGGCTCCGATGAATCTTGCTTTATTTGTTTACAGCGCGGCTTCGCCCGCTTCGCCTGTGCGGATACGGATCACTTGTTCCAGCGGGGCGGCAAAGATCTTGCCGTCGCCGATCTTGCCGGTGCGGGCGGCCATTTCGATGGCCTCGATCACTTGGTCGACCAAATGGTCGGGCACGGCGGCTTCGACGCGCAGTTTGGGCAGGAAGTCGACGGCGTATTCGGCGCCGCGGTAGAGCTCGGTATGGCCTTTCTGGCGGCCGAAACCTTTGACTTCGGTAACCGTGAGACCCTGGACCCCGATTCCGGACAGAGCCACACGCACCTCGTCGAGCTTGAAGGGCTTGATGATGGCGATGATGAGTTTCATGGCATTTCCTCTCATGGTTGCACGTTGGCTTCGTCAATCAAGCAAGTTCCATGCCATGTCCGGAGATACCCGGAAAGAGGGCGCGCAGGCGCGCAGCTTGTGCCTGGCTGCACCAATATAGTGCGTCGACGCACGACTGTCAGCCTCGAAGTGGTGCATGGCGGCGAGCGGGGTGAGGGATGAAACCAAACGTGTTTCCGGCGCGCTGGTTGTTGCCAATTGCAGCTTCGCGGGTGCCTTGACGGGTTATGACGATATGCCCCGGCCACTGTTGCGATTCATCGCGCCGTGGGCATGCGGGCGGGCTTCGATGCAACGGCGGTCGCTAGGCCGGACGCGGCGTGGCGGGCAGAAAGCCCGTCGCCGCGAGGCGCGCGCGTGGCGCCGGCCGGGCCCTTGCCGGGCGGGTTCCAGGTATTGCCGATGTATGGAAATTGGGGCCAAGCGTTGATACGAGGGTTTACACGCAGCCGCTTGTGGCCGCAACGCGCCTGCTCAAGAATCGGATCCAGCCTATGCCTGACATGGGCTTGAATGGGGCCGCACAAGGCGTCCGGCGTGGCGGCCCTCTCTACAAGAAACAAGCAAGAAAGAGGAATTCATGAATATCGAACGCAAGACCCTGGGCATTCTCGCGCTGGCTGCCGCCGCCGTCCTGATGGCGGGTTGCGACAAGAAGGACGACAAGGCCGCCACGCCTGCGGCGCCGTCCACGTCGGCTCCCGCATCGTCGTCTTCCACCACGCCGCCGGCCGCCACGACGCCGGCGCCTTCCTCGTCGGCCGCCACGCCCGCCGAATGCGAAGCCTACGTCGCCAAGGTCAACGCTTGCATGGACAAGCTGGGCAATGGCAACCCGGCCGTGGCCAGCTTCAAGCAGCAGATGGAAGCCGCCAAGGCGCAGTGGGCAGCCGTCACCGACAAGACCCAGCTTGCCGCCCAGTGCAAGCAGGCCAGCGACCTGTTCGCGCAATCGGCCACCCAGATGGGTTGCCCGTAACGATGTTGGTAGGGGGCTGCCGCGAGGCGGCCCGGTTTTCTCCTGTGCTTTGTGGGCGGTCACCGCATGCGGTCCGCCCTTTTTTTTTGCGCCGGATCCGCGCCGGGCGGGCGAGACCCATCGTGCCGGACCCGCGCCGGCGGGCGCAGTCCGTCCGGACGCACTACACTGGAGCCAGCTAGGCAACAACAAGGAGTACTGCCATGAATTCCCGCACCCAATGGATGGAAGACATCCAGAAGAACATTTCCGACCTGATCGCACGCAGCCCCGCCGCGGATGTCGAGAAGAACGTGCGCGCGATGATGGCCCAGGCCTTCACCAAGATGGACCTCGTCACGCGCGAGGAATTCGACGTGCAGGCCGACCTGCTGGCGCGCACCCGCGCCCGCGTCGACCAGCTGGCGGCGCAGGTGCAGCAACTGGAAGAGCGCCTGTCGGCCCTGAGCAAGTAGATTCAGGCAGGGCCCGCCCTTCAAGGGCGGGATAATTCCAGCACGGCCGCCCTCGGGCGGCCGTCGGCATTTGGGCATACTGGCCTGCCGCTGACCGTGATCGGAGGCCGCCTTGTCCCTTGCCGTACTCGCCAGCCGCGCGCTCAGCGGCGCCCATGCCCATGTCGTGCGGGTCGAGACCCATCTCGGCCCGGGACTACCGGGCTTCAACGTGGTCGGCCTGCCCGATGCAGGCGTGCGGGAAAGCCGCGAACGGGTGCGCGCCGCCATCATCAACAGCGGCTTCGAGTTTCCCGCTGGCCGCATCACCGTCAACCTGTCGCCGGCCGACCTGCCCAAGGAATCGGGCCGCTTCGACCTGCCGATCGCGCTCGGGCTGCTGCTGGCATCGGGGCAGTTGCCGGAGCCGCCATCCACCGGCGACGCGAGCGGCAAGCCATCCGCCATGCAGGCGTCCGAAGCCATGCTGGCGCGTCTGGTCCTGGCGGGCGAGCTGTCGCTGACCGGCGCGCTGACGCCTGTCACGGCGCCGCTGCTGATCGCGCTGGGCGTGGCGCGCGATCAGCCCGACGCGACGCTCATCCTGCCCGCCGGCAGCGCGGAGCAGGCGGCCTGGGTGCCCGGCCTGCGCGTGCTGTCGGCGCGCAGCCTGGCGGACGTGGCGGCGCACATCACGGGCGCGCATGGCTTGCCCGACGCGGTGCCGGCGCCCTGGCCCGAGCCGCCGCCCGTGCCCTGCCTGTCCGACGTGCGCGGCCAGCCGGCGGCGCGCCGCGCCCTGGAAGTGGCGGCCGCCGGCGGCCACAGCCTGCTGATGGTGGGCCCCCCGGGGGCGGGCAAAAGCATGCTGGCGCAGCGGCTGCCGGGCCTGTTGCCGCCGCTGTCCCGCCGGCAGGCGCTGGAGGCCGCGGCCGTGGCGGCGCTGGCCGGCCATGCGCAGGCGCCCGCCGGGCACCCGCCATTCCGGGCGCCGCATCATTCCCTGTCCGTGCCGGCGCTGGTGGGCGGCGGCACCCATCCCCGGCCCGGAGAGATCAGCCTGGCGCATCACGGCGTGCTGTTCCTGGATGAACTGCCCGAATTCAACCGGCGCACGCTGGAATCGCTGCGCGAGCCGTTGGAAACGGGCCGGGTGCTGATCTCGCGGGCCATGCGCACGGCGCGCTTTCCGGCCCGCTTCCAGCTGGTCGCGGCCATGAACCCTTGCCCCTGCGGCTGGCGCGGGCACCCGGCGCGCGCTTGCGCCTGCACGCCGGACCAGGTGGCGCGTTACGCGGGCCGCGTTTCCGGCCCCTTGCTGGACCGCATCGACCTGCATCTGCGCTTGCCGCCGGTGGCCCCGGAAGACCTGGACGGGCCGCCGGGGGAGGCCTCGGAGGCGGTGCGCGAGCGGGTCCTGGCCTGCCGTGGGCGACAATTGGCGCGTCAGGACAAGCCCAACGCGGCGCTGGCCGGCGCGGAGCTGGACCGCCATTGCGCGCTGGACGAGAGCGGGCGGGAGCTGCTGCTGCAGGCCATGCGCCGCCTGCGCGGCTCGGCCCGCGTGCTGCACCGGACGCTGCGGGTGGCGCGCACGATCGCCGACCTGGACGGCGCGGAACGGTTGGGCGCCCGGCATGTCGCGCAGGCGGTGCAGTACCGGGCGGAATGAGGGGGAAGGGGTGTTTTGGCGAAATCCAGGGACATATGGCATACGGATCTGGCCCGCCATTACAGGGTGATCCCTTATCCGATTCGACAAAAGCCCGGAAATCGCCATATAATCAAAGGCTTTCCCGGATCTGGCGTGTGCGTGAGCTGCCTTTGGGCTTTGCGCATGAGGGAAAAACGCTGCAAAACATGCTTCGAGCATGGCCTGGCTTTGGGGGGATTGACGTTCTGGTCCTGACCCTGGCGCGCAGGCGGCAGCGATCGCTGGAAAGCAGTACCACAGAAGTGGCAACGGGTTCGACAAGTCTTGTCGCGCCGCCCTGGGCAGCAAGCCCGGATTTGCCTGGCTTCGGATTCGATTCCGTCGCGGGCAGGCCGGTCTGGCTTATCTGGCTCACGGCGCCGTCAGGCACCTGGCGTCATGTAAATCAACAATCAGTGTTTAGTTTAGGGAATCAACATGCCCAAGATGAAGACCAAGAAAAGCGCCGCAAAGCGCTTTCAGGTTCGCGGCAGCGGATCCATCAAGCGTGGTCAGGCGTTCAAGCGTCACATCCTGACCAAGAAGACCACCAAGAACAAGCGCCAGCTGCGCGGTTCGGCTGCGGTCCATGAAACCAACGTGGCTTCCGTGAAAGCCATGATGCCTTTCGCTTGATCTAAGGGAGATCTACTATGCCTCGCGTCAAACGCGGCGTTACCGCCCGTGCCCGTCACAAGAAAGTCATTTCCGCCGCCAAGGGTTACCGTGGCCGCCGCGGTAATGTGTTCCGCATCGCCAAGCAAGCGGTCATGCGCGCTGGCCAATACGCCTACCGCGACCGCCGCAACAAGAAGCGCACGTTCCGCGCGCTCTGGATCACGCGTATCAACGCCGCCGTCCGTGAGCATGGCGTCAGCTACAGCGTGTTCATCGCCGGCCTGAAGAAGGCTGCGATCGAGCTCGACCGCAAGGTCCTGGCCGATCTGGCCGTGCGCGACAAGGCCGGCTTTGCCGCCATCGTGCAGCAAGCCAAGGCTGCGTTGGCTGCCTGATCGCGCGCTTTAACTCATCGCGCATCGCTGCAAACGGGGCTGTCATGGCCCCGTTTGCGTTTTGAGGGCTGGATTCATGACTCAATCGATTGACGACCTGGTCTCCCAGGCGCAAGAACGTTTCGCCGCGGCCAAGGACGCCGCCGCGCTCGAAAACGAAAAGGCCCGCTTCCTGGGCAAGGATGGCGCGCTGACCGTGCTGCTCAAGGGGCTGGGCAAACTCGACCCCGAGCAAAAGCGCGAGATGGGCGCGCAGATCAACCAGGCCAAGAAGAAGGTCGAGGAGTTCCTGAATCTGGGCCGCGCCGCGCTGGCGCAAGCCGAGCTGGACGCCCGTCTGGCTTCTGAAACCATCGACGTCACCCTGCCGGGCCGTGGCCGCGCGCCGGGCGGCATCCATCCGGTGATCCGGACCTGGGAGCGCGTGGAAGAGATCTTCCGCTCCATCGGCTTCGACGTGGCCGACGGCCCCGAAGTCGAGAACGACTGGACCAACTTCACCGCCCTGAACAGCCCGCTGGACCATCCGGCGCGTTCGATGCACGACACGTTCTACGTCGACATGCAGGACGCCGACGGCCAGCCGCTGCTGCTGCGCACGCACACCAGCCCCATGCAGGTGCGCTATGCCCGCATGCACAAGCCGCCCATCAAGGTCATCGCGCCGGGGCGCACCTACCGCGTCGACAGCGACGCCACGCACTCGCCCATGTTCCACCAGGTGGAAGGGCTCTGGATCGCCGAGGACATCTCCTTCGCCGACCTGAAAGGCGTGTACACCGATTTCCTGCGTTGCTTCTTCGAAAGCGACGACCTCGTCGTGCGTTTCCGCCCGTCGTTCTTCCCCTTCACCGAACCGTCCGCCGAAATCGACATGATGTTCACGTCGGGGCCGAACCGCGGCCGCTGGCTGGAGATCTCCGGTTCCGGCCAGGTGCATCCGCAAGTGGTGCGCAATTTCGGCCTGGACCCCGAGCGCTACATCGGCTTCGCCTTCGGTTCCGGGCTCGAGCGCCTGACCATGTTGCGCTACGGCGTCAACGACCTGCGCCAGTTCTACGAAGGCGATTTGCGCTTCCTGCGCCAGTTCAACGAATAACCGAAGCGACGGCTGATCATGCAATTTCCCGAATCCTGGCTGCGTTCCCTGGTCAATCCCGAGATCGCAACCGATGAACTCGCGCACCGGCTCACGATGGCCGGCCTGGAAGTCGAAGACGCCGTGCCGGCGGCCCCCGCGTTCAGCGGCGTGGTCGTGGCGCGCATCGTCGAGATCGCGCCGCATCCGGACGCTGACAAGCTGCGCGTCTGCCAAGTGGACGACGGCTCCGGCGCGCTGCTGCAGATCGTCTGCGGCGCGCCCAACGCGGCCGCCGGCCTGACCGTGCCGCTGGCCCGCGTCGGAGCCGAGCTGCCCGGCGGCATGAAGATCGGCGTGGCCAAGATGCGCGGCGTGCAATCGTCCGGCATGCTGTGCTCGGCGCGCGAGCTGGGCCTGTCCCAGGATCACGCCGGCCTGATGGAACTGTCCGGCGACCTGGCTCCCGGCCTGTCGATCCGCGACGCGCTGGACCTGGACGACACGCTGTTCACGCTCAAGCTCACGCCGAACCGCGCCGACTGCCTGTCGATCCTGGGCGTGGCCCGTGAAGTCGCCGCGCTGACCGGCGCGCCGCTGTCGGTGCCCACCGCCAAGGCCGTGCCCGTGACGCTGGACGAGCGCCTGCCCGTCAAGGTCGAGGCCCCCGATCTGTGCGGCCGTTTCGGCGGCCGCGTGATCCGCGGCGTCAATGCCCGCGCCGCCACGCCGGAATGGATGAAGACGCGCCTGGAGCGCGCCGGCCAGCGTTCGCTGTCGGCGCTGGTGGACATCTCCAACTACGTCATGCTCGAGCTGGGCCGTCCGTCGCACGTGTTCGACCTGGACAAGATCCAGGGCGACCTGTCGGTGCGCTGGGCCCGCGAAGGCGAGACGCTGGAACTCCTGAACGGCCAGACCGTCACGCTGGATGCCAAGGTCGGCGTGGTGGTGGCCGGCGACACCGTCGAAAGCCTGGCTGGCATCATGGGCGGCGAAGCCACGTCCGTGACGCTGGACACGCAGAACATATATCTGGAAGCCGCGTTCTGGTGGCCGCAGTCGCTGGCCGGCCGCGCGCGTCGCTACAAGTTCAGTTCGGAAGCCAGCCATCGCGGCGAACGCGGCGTGGACTACGCCACGATTCCCGAGCACATCGAATTCATCACGCGCCTGATCATCGACATCTGCGGCGGCCAGGCCGGTCCGCTGGACGACCAGATCGTCAACCTGCCCAAGCGTGAACCCGTGCGCATGCGCCTGGCGCGCTGCCACCGCGTGCTGGGCGTGCCGGTGACGCAGGCCGATGTCGGCCGCATCTTCGGCAGCCTGGGCCTGGAATACACGATTGAAGGCGACGACTTCGTCGTCACGCCGCCGTCGTTCCGCTTCGACATCGAGATCGAGGAAGACCTGATCGAGGAAGTCGCGCGCATCTACGGTTTCGAGAACATTCCCACCGTGCCGCCCATGGCGCGCGCCAAGATGTTCTCGCTGCCCGAAGTTCGCCGTGGCAACCACGCCCTGCGCCGCCTGGCGGCCGCGCAGGACTACCAGGAAGTGGTCAACTACAGCTTCGTCGAGGCCGACTGGGAACGCGACTACGCCGGCAATACCGACCCCGTGCGCCTGGTCAATCCCATCGCCAGCCATCTGTCGGTGATGCGTTCCAGCCTCATCGCGAGCCTGGTGGCCAACATCGTCCACAACGCCAATCGCAAGCAGACCCGCGTGCGCCTGTTCGAGCTGGGTCGCGTGTTCACGCGCGACGCCGCCGTGCAGGACGGCCCGCTGATGGTGGCCGGCGTGCGCCAGCCGCTGATGCTGGCCGGCGCCGCCTGGGGCCCGGCCGTGGAAGAGCAGTGGGGCGCGCCCGCGCGCCACGTCGACTTCTACGACGTGAAGATGGATGTCGAGGCGCTGTTCGGCGCGCGCGGCGACCGCCTGCGCTTCGAGGCCGCCGCGCATCCCGCGCTGCACCCCGGCCGCAGCGCCCGCGTCTCGCTGGACGGCAAGGTCGTCGGCTGGATCGGCGAACTGCACCCGCGCTGGGCGCAGCAGGCCGACCTGGCCCATGCGCCGGTGGTGTTCGAACTGGACGTGGCCGCGCTGTCGGAAGGCGAGCTGCCCCAGGTCCGCGAGCAGTCGCGCCAGCCCATCGTGGTGCGCGACCTGGCCCTGTGGGTCGACGCCCAGGTGCCGGTCCAGTCCATGCTGGACACCGTCACCGCGCTGGCCAAGACCGATCCCCAACTGGCCGTGCTGCGCGACCTGCGCCTGTTCGACGTGTGGCGCGAGAAGTCCCAGGACGGCGTTCCCGCGGCCGAGAAAAGTCTTGCTTTCCGATTCTGGCTACAGGACACTGAGGTCACGCTGGACGACGCCCGGGTGGCGGATTGCATGGCGCGCATCAGGGATGCCCTGATCAGCGCCCACGGCGCGCGACTACGCGCTTGAACATGGGGAACACTATGCTTGCCGAGCCGCGTACCCTGACCAAGGCTGAACTGGCCGAGCTGCTCTTCGAGCGGGTCGGCCTGAACAAGCGCGAGGCCAAGGACATCGTCGACACGTTCTTCGAAGAGATCCGCGACGCGCTCGCGCGCGGCGACTCCGTGAAGCTCTCGGGATTCGGCAACTTCCAGGTGCGCGACAAGCCGCCGCGCCCTGGTCGCAATCCCAAGACGGGCGAGACCATTCCCATCGCCGCGCGCCGCGTGGTGACGTTCCATGCCAGCCAGAAGCTCAAGAGCGTCGTGGAGCAGGCCACGCCGGCTGCGCCCGACGCCGTGGAGTGATACGCTTTGTCGGTAAATGTTATCGGCGCTCGACGCAACGCGGCATAAAATCCACTTATGACACGTCCCGAATCCACCGTTACCACCTTACCGCCCATTCCCGCCAAGCGTTACTTCACCATCGGTGAAGTCAGCGACCTGTGCGGCGTCAAGCCTCACGTCTTGCGGTACTGGGAACAGGAATTCACGCAGCTCAAGCCGGTGAAGCGGCGCGGCAACCGCCGCTACTATCAGCATCACGAAGTGCTGCTGATTCGCCGCATCCGCTCGCTGCTGTACGAACAAGGCTTCACCATCAGCGGCGCGCGCAATCGCCTCGGCGACGCGCGCGACACGCCGCATGACCAGGACGCCGCCGTGCGCCTGTCCGGCGCCGAGATGCAGGCCCTGCGCAATGAGCTGGGCAATGTGTCGGCGATGCTGGGCGAAGCGCTGGGCATGAAGCCCGGCGCGCAAGCTGGCGACACGCACGCCGCCAGCGTTCAATCCTCCGGCGTGTCCGCGCCGGCAGCCTGATTCCGCTTGCGCTCGCGCCGGCCTCGTGCCGGCGCGGTGTTTGCCGGCAATACGTCTCCCTTGTTTTTGAAGTCAGCGTAGCCTGAGCTGCTATGCGCGACGTGCGTTGTCGCATGCTTGTGCATCGCGTGGCGCAGTCGCGGTTGCGTTGCCGTGGCCTGACCTTGTCGTGCCTGGAGCCGCCACGTCGCCGGCCTCGACGTGGCCGTTGGGGAGGTGGTGGCGACCTGGCGCTCCCTTGCGGATGGTGGGCCTGTTGATTGCACATCGACAGGCACGAGGGTATCCCTTGCATTCAACAGGGCCCACGCAAGCATGTTCAACGCGTGCTCCAAATTTTTTTCGAGCATCTGCAAAATTTTTTGCGTGAGTGCGTGCAAACAATTTTTTGCTCTGCTATAATCTTTTTCTTTCGGGGCGTAGCGCAGCCTGGTAGCGCACTTGCATGGGGTGCAAGGGGTCGCGAGTTCGAATCCCGCCGTCCCGACCAGCAGTTCCAAGGCCGTTAGTGAGAGTACTCACTAACGGCCTTTTTCATTGTGGGGATTTTCGTGGGGACATCCTACCGTCCCGTCCTCAAGCCGCCCGCCGCTTCAACATCGTCAACGCCGGACTGCGCGTATCGGTTGCTGATATGCGGTTCGCATACTCGATCAGCTTGGCCAGCTCGGCCGCCGAGTAGTGCGCGGCGATCCTCCTCCGGTACGTCGGCCGCGCGCAGCCGGCGTCCGAAAGTGTGTTTCAGATCATGCACGCACAGGCGCGCTTGCGCGCTCTACGCTAGTCGGTGCATTGGGACGCCTCCAAGAAGCAGCGCAAGACCTCGCTGACCTCGTGGTGACTTCGTAGGAGGACGCTATTGGCAAGCACTATAGTCCCCTTCCATTTCCCCACATATTCGAGCAGTGCAATGGCGAGCTTCGTGTCTTGCTTGGAGCGGCTGAAGGCCGCCATGTGCATTGGCGCACTTCCGAGATATCCCTTTGCAGACGATGAGGCGCGTTGTGCAAGGTCGAGGGCAATCGGGAAGTTCTTCTAGGAACTCTTGTGGAACGCGACAGCGAGCAGCTTGTCCAAGGCGAAGGCCTGCGGGCTCAGTTCGTTGTTGAACTCACCGCTAGGTACTAGCTGGGTTGAGGCCAAGGCGTTTCTCCAATGTGCGAGTTGACAAGCTGGGACAGGATCTGCAAATCCGCCAAGACTCGTAGCAAGTGCGACCAAAAGAAATGCCTCGGCCAAAAGTGAACTGACCCCCAGAAGTTGGACAGTTTAAAAGTCTAGGCAGTCAAGGCCTGAGTCCGGTATTGCACCGGGCTCAGGCCTTTTAGTTTGAGTCGAATGCGTTGGTGGTTGTAGTAGTGGATGAACTGGCCGATAGCGTTCTGTAGCTGCGCAGTGCTTTCGAAGCGGTTCAGGTAGAAGCACTCGGATTTGAGTGTGGCGAACCAGCTCTCCATGGCGGCGTTGTCCAGGCAGTTGCCCTTGCGCGACATGCTTTGTACAAGGCCGTGGTCGGCCAGCAGGCGCCGGTAGCTGGGCTGCTGGTGGGCCTGTCATTAATTTCGTGTTCAAGGCATAACATACGTCCAAGGAGCATGTATGCCTCGCACCCCGAAGTCCAAGCTGGCGGATCTGCCAGCTATTCCCCCTGAGCTGTTGGAGTCGTTCGGCAACGGCCCGATGACGGCCGAAGCCATCAACGCCGCCTCTCTGGCTTTCAAGAAGGCATTGATTGAGCGAGCGCTCGCAGGCGAGATGAACCATCATCTAGGCTATCCGAGCGGTGCAGCCAAGCCGGCCGATGTCGCCAACCAGCGCAATGGCAAGGGCGCCAAGACGGTGCTCACCGAGGAAGGCCCTGTGCGTATCGAGGTGCCGCGCGACCGCGACGGCAGCTTCGCGCCGCTGCTTATTCCCAAGCACGAACGGCGTTTTACAGGTTTTGACGACAAGATCGTCGCCATGTATGCCCGAGGCATGACGGTGCGCGAGATCCAGGGATTTCTGCTGGAGCAATATGCCACCGAGGTCTCACCGGAGTTCATCAGTTCAGTGACCGATGAGGTCATGGCCGAGGTCACTGCCTGGCAGTCTCAGCCTCTGGAACCGATGTACCCGGTCGTCTTCTTTGATGCGCTGCGGGTCAAGATCCGCCAGGATGCGGTCGTACGCAACAAGGCCATCTACCTGGCGCTGGGTGTGTTGCCCGATGGTTCACGCGACATTCTTGGCCTTTGGATCGAGGGCACCGAAGGCGCCAAGTTCTGGATGAAGGTCTTCAATGATCTGAAGACCCGAGGCGTGGGCGATATCCTGATCGCCGTGACCGATGGCTTGAAGGGCATGCCCGAGGCCCTGGCCGCGGTCTTTCCCGCGACCACGTTGCAAACCTGCATCGTGCATCTGATCCGCAACAGCCTGGATTACGCGACTTGGAAGGACCGCAAGGCGCTTGCCGCAGCCATTCGGCCGATCTATACCGCCACGAGCGCCGAGACAGCCGAGGCTGAGCTTGATTCCTTCTCCGAAGGCCCCTGGGGGCAGAAATTCCCGACGATCCGCGCCGCGTGGCGCAGCGCCTGGGATCGCGTGATTCCCTTCTTCGCATTTCCGCCAGAGGTGCGCCGAGTGATTTATACGACCAACGCCATCGAAAGCATCAATGCCCAGTTGCGCAAGATCATCAAGACGCGAGGTCATTTCCCGTCCGACGATGCGGCAACAAAGCTGATCTGGCTGGCCTTGCGCAATATCACCGCAGATTGGGGACGGCCGGCTCGCGATTGGAAGCAGGCCATGAACCAATTCGCTATCCTCTATCAGGAACGATTCATCAGGCCTTCTGTGTAATTCCTAAGCCCGCCTTGAACACGGAATTTCTGACACTCCCCTGCTGGTACTGCCAACCCTGATCGGAGTGCAGTAGCGGGGCGTCGCCCGGTGACAGGCGATGCAGGGCCTTCTTGAGCATGTTGCTCACCAGCCCGAACAACGGGCGCGTGCTGGTCTCGTAGGCAACGATCTCACCGCTGTATAGGTCCATCACCGGCGACAGATACAGTTTCTGATCGTGCACCTTGAACTCGGTCACATCGGTGACCCACTTCTGGTTAGGCCTGTCGGCCTCGAACTGGCGCGCCAGCACGTTCGGCGCCGCGCGGCCCACCTCGCCCCGATACGAACGATATTTCTTCGGACGTACCAAGGACTTCAGTCCCAGCGATCACATCAATTTCTGCACCGTCTTGTGGTTCACGCACTGACCGGCTTGGCGCAGCGCAGCCGTGATGCGCCGGTAACCGTAGCGGCCCCGGTGGCGTGTGTAGACGGCACAAATCCTGGCCTTGAGCGCGACGTACTGGTCGACCGCACCCTGCGCCTTCAGGTGGTAGTAAAAAGTGCTGCGCGAGAGCTTAGCTGCTCGCAGCAACAGCCGCAGCGGATGACGATGCCTCAATCCTTGGACCACTTGCGCTTTTTCACCAGCGCTTCGGTCCGTTCCGCCTGGATCAAGGCATCGAGTTTTTTTAGGTAGTCGAGTTCCGCGCGCAAATAGGCCAGCTCCTCGCGCATCTGCTCAGCAGTCATCTCCTTGGGAATCGGCGCGGGCGGGTGCTTGTGGGGCATGATAGGTCGGCCTTTACATTTGGGCGCCAACGTGCCCAGTCCTCCCGCATCATACTGGCGACGCCAACGCGTGATCACGCCCGCATCGCGAAGGTTATAAGCCGCCACCGCCTGACGGTCCGATAACCCGTCGCGCTCGATGCGCTCAAGCACTTCTTGCTTGAACTGGGCGCTGTATCGCTCGTACTGCTTACGCAACCCTTGTCTGCCGTGGACCTCGTATGCCGACACCCACCGCCGCACCTGGGAATGGTCCAATCCCCGAACCTGCGCTAACTCCCGAAAACTGAACTCCCCCGATAAATACTGCTGGACCGTCTCCAGCTTGAAATGCTCGTCGTACTTCGCCATGTAAAAACCCCCGAAGGTTGGGTCTATGTCCAACTTTCGGGGGTCAGTTCACGCCGAGGGGCTTTTTTCATCGTGGAATGATAGCTACCGTCGGCCAGACCGAAAGTGCAGCGTAAGAAGGCCGCTACCGTCACATCATGACTCTCCACGCCTACTTCATTTCGTTTGCGTATGCGCTTGTGCAAGCATGCTGATATTGGTTCCCGTCAAATTGAGCACGTATTGTGCGAGGTAGCCGGGAACAGCGATGGGAACAGCTCCTTGCCCATGCCCTGCCACTTTGTTTCGCAGGGTTGGTACTCCAGCCTCCAACGTCGAACGCAATCCAGTAAAGTGCGAGCGCAACATTGAATCGATTAAGTTGTTCTCGAAGCAGGCGTCAATTAGATCCTTCGCTGTTGCCTTGGTGGGGATGGTCCAGCCCCTTATATTCGCGATAGTTTTCATTGTGCTTTCGAATGCCTTAAGGCAATCGACAATGCACTCTTTGAAGCGGTCATGTCGATAGTGCTCATGCGCACTAAGGAATTCTTGATTGGGACCTAAGAACTGCGCGTCAGCGAGGAGATTTAGGGCTGGCTTGATGATTTCACTATGTGTGTAGGTGGAATCGATACGAAGTATGGCGTCATGCTCGATTTGATAGCCGAAGGACGACTCCCGGCATCTAAGATTGAACTCATCGACGAGTTCATCGATCTTCGATTCAGTGCTTGGATCGTTGTCGGCCAGCCTGCGACAAGTACGAACGCCGAATTCCACGACATCCAGAAGTCTGTCGACCTGTTTGGTGTGGACAACGAATTCGGTTACTGCAGATTTGCCCGTGTCATATTGAGTGAGACTTGGAACGCCAAATTCTCTGCTCAGAGTGGCGTCAATATATTCAAAAATGACTCTCGCTCCGACATTGCGATATTCAATGTTCCCAACTAAGTCGGTCAAGATATGGACAATTTGATGCCGGAGTTCTGAGGGAGCATTGTCATAAGAATAAACGTCGCTTAAAAGGCCCTCGGCTCGACTCGCCCGCTTGGAATAAATGTCAGTTATTGCCATACAGTCACCTTTGGGAATTTTCCTGGAATGTAACAAATTTTCGATGCAGACTTGTTGCGCTTGTCTGGCAACGGCCAATTCACCGTAGCCTTTGGGCCAAAAGAATGGGATGGCACGAGATGACGCGCTTCCGTAGAAGCAGCGTCAGTATGCAAAGCCCGAGGCCGCCAAGCGATTTGTTCGGGAGTATGCAGGGCGACGCGATGTTGTTGCTTTGTCCAGCGCCAGCATTGCAGGCTTGGACGGAATCGGCGATTTTTGCACCGAGCGTGTTCATCCACAATCCGGATCACGCCCACTTAGTCGATGCTGACCTGGCGTTCCTGTGGGCCTCGTCCGGCTTCGAGAAGGCCGGCCGCGTAGAGCTGGGCGAGGTTGAGCTGGTGATGTTCTGCGCCGGTGGCTGGCAGAAGGCGCGCCAGGAACAGCAGATGATTGAGTGGTTCGGCCGCGTGCCGGCATTCCTGATCACATTTGCCGCCGACTACTGCGCCGGCTGCACCGACGCCGAGTTCTGCGCTCTGGTGGAGCATGGCTCTACCACATCGGGCATGCGCCCGATCCGTACGGCGCGTCGGCCTTCGACAAGCTGGGCAGGCCGAAGCTGCGCATAGTCGGCCACGACGTGGAAGAGTTCGTGGGAGTAGTGGCGCGTACGGGCCGTCGGCTGACGTTCAACAGGTCGTAGCGGCCGCTGACGCCCCGTCGGCTGTGCCGCGGCTGGACATAGCGCAAGCCTGCAGGTGCTGCTTGAAGGCGGCGTGCCCTCTACTTGCCAAGGGCGAGTTTTGACGCATCAAACAGGTAAGCCGTGGCGAATGCGATAACTGCATACATTTCGGGGCTACCCGACGCGGGCTTGGCCGTGATGACGGTTTCCGCAACGATGGCTGCGCCATATCCCAGGAGCAACGCCACCGACGCGCGCACCGCCAGATAGGCATATTGCGCGCGGGTGGCCGGTCCTAACACTTCGTCTTTGACGCGGAGTCCGGTGTGGTCCAGCATGGCCACTAGGATGCCGATGATGCCGCCTAATAGCGCGGCGCCTGGAATCCATAAGCTGCGACCGGTCATCACCGTATATGTGAATGCCCCGGCTGTCACGCAAAACGCGAAGAAGTAGGCGGCACAGACGGTGGATAGAGGTGCTTGAACGGTAGTCATTTTGTCTCCGAATGAACCTCTTCTACGGCCTGTTCGCTCAATCCTTTAGGCGGCCATGACGTAATGGCAAAACTCACCGACGCCCATAAGCACTTTATCGTCCAGGCCCTGGCTTGCTGGAACACTCCCAGCCAGGTCGCTGGGGCCATGAAGGACGAGTTCGGCATTGACGTGCCGCGCATGCAGGGCGCCCAGTACGACTCCACCAAGGTGGCCGGCAAGACCTTGGCCCGGAAGTGGGTCGATCTGTTCGAGGCTACCTGTAGACGGTTCCGGGAGGAAGTGGCCGAGATCCCCATTGCGGATCAGGTGTACCGGATGCGGCAGTTTGGCAGGATCTACGAGAAGCACATTGGCCGGGGCAATGTCGCCGGTGCCGCGGTAGTCCTGCAGCAGGCCGCCAAGGAGACGGGCGGCGCATACACGAACAGGCGGGAGCATACGGGCGCCGGTTCCAGGAGCTTTGGCCACAGGCGATCGCTGACGACGCGAAGTCGAAGAAGCGATCGAACGTCCTGTTGGATGGCAAGAAGGCCGGCGGCGTCTACGTGGTCAGCCTGGGCGGTCCGATCACGGGCTTCCACGCCGGCCACATGGCGGAGGGCTGGCAGGGCGCGATTATCATCGATGGCCCGCTCAAACCTGAGGACGCATGCAGCAAAACCAAGCGCACGGCGGCCAACCGCAAGCTGTTGTCCACGGTGAAAAGCCGGAAGGCGAACCCGGACACGCCGATCATTGTGATCATGCAGCGGCTGGCACGGGAGGATGTCAACGGCCTGAGCCAGGAACAGGCATTCCAGCACATGAAACAGGAAGGGCTCTATGGCCTCATCCCCGATGCTGGCGGCCAATCCGCGAAGTCGTACGCCGCGGCCACCTAAACAATGGCGATATCCGCTGGGCGACGAACGCGACTATCTGTCTGCGCTGCCGGTGGTGTTGCGCCAGGATGACCTGCGCAACACACCGGAGGGCGACGACGGTTGGTTCGAATCGTTGCGCCGTGCGTTCATGGAGGCTCCAGGCGCCGCTGCGGTGGAGTATGGCCGAGCCGAGGGCCTGGCTGTGATGATGGGGCCCAGCGTATCGAGAAGTACAATAAAGAGCGGTACCACCGGATGCTGCGGCGGGCCTACGGCGTCGAAGTGTTCAAGGTCGAGCCTGGCCTGGCCCGTGTGCTGCGACCGTGGGAAGCTGAAAACGTCAGCCTGATCAAGTCGATACCGGAACAGTACTTGAGCAATCTTCATGGGCGTGTGGTGGCCGCGGTGCGTAAGGGCACGTCGCTGCGGGACATGGCCGCGCAGATCCGGGAGACCTACGATCTACCGCGCAAGCGCGCGGAACTGATCGCCCGCGACCAAATCGGCAAGCTGAACGGCGACCTGATCGAGTATCGGCAGACCAACATCGGCATCAAGGAATACACCTGGCGCGGGGTCTTGGACGAACGCGAACGGGAAAAGTGAGTTGCGCGCGAGGGGCAGATTTTCCTCTGGGACATGCCGCCGGCCGACGGGCATCCTGGCCAGCCAATCCGTCGCCGTTGTTGGGCCGAGCCGAAGCTGCCGGCGCTCGACGACCTGGACGCGCTGATCGTTCATTGAGGAAAAATCTATGGTCCTGCGATATGACCGAGCGCCACTAAAGGCGACTCGGACGGACGAGGGGTACTTCGTCGCCCCGCCGGTGTTGACCGATTCGGCAAGCTGCCCACGCCGCGACGTGGTTCAGAAGCACCAGGCGTTCCTGGCTATCTCCGTGCTGTCGTGGCGGCCATCGCTGATGGAGATGGCGCATTGGGTCGCGGCACGAACTGTTGGGGCTACGCGGCTGAGGTTGACCGTGCCTGAATAGCGGGGATGGCGAGTGAGGGGGCGTACGACGAGTTACGCGGCTCTGGCAAGGGTGGGCGTTGAGTTCTGCGATCGGGCGCGGCCGACTTGGGCAGGGGAGCTACCGTACGTTGCGCATGGCTGGGGGAGACAGTCCGGTCAAACAAGATGTAAATCCAGGTTGCCGTTGACAGTTATGAAGCTGAGTCTGGCGGGTCTTGTGATGATGCAAACATCAAAACCGGCATTTTCCAGCTCATTGATTGATGCGCCGTATGTGCCTAGATGCTGGCGCCCAGGAATGGCATAGATCGCATGCGCTCTTCCCGTCCCTGGGCGGGGAACAGGCATGAATCCGGCCATTTCATCGGGCCAGACTACTCCCGAGGGGGCATGATAGACATGTATGTCTGAGTTTTCATGAAAGGCGATCACTGCCGTGCAGGTAATCATTCCATAAATGATGGCACTTTCGTCAGAGTTGCGTCGTAACGAGCACCCGGGCATTTCAGAGGGGAGGTGTCTTCCTGCACTCAGCTGCGTTCCTAGGGGAATGCTATACGGGTTCGCTATTGCTTCGTCGAAACTTGACCAGTTTTGATATTGGGCCGAGTTCCGCGCATGCGGCCATGGTCATATGGCGTTATCGCGTTCAGGCATTTCTATCCGACAACACGATCTCCACCCGCTCCACCCCTTTCCCCTGATTCTTCCGCTTTAGCGCAATCCCGCCGATCTCTCCGGTCCTGCGCGGATGCGTGCCGCCACAGCCCATGCGGGCGAATCCCTCGACCTCCCAGTACCGCCGATGATTTGCCTCGTCGGAAAACGCCGTCACGATGGGCTTGTCGGCGGCGATCAGCGCGTCGGCTTGCGGTTGGATGGTTGGAAACAGCTCGCTGATGCTGGTCGCGCGCTGGAAGTCGATGCGCGCCTTCGTTGGTGAAATATGCGCGCCGACCTTGAGGATGCCCGGTACACAGTCATAGATCAGCTGCAGCACCATCTCGGCCGCGAAGTGATGACGCATCAGGCCGTAGCGCCGCGCCCAGTCGATGCGCACGTCCACTTCATCGCCGGCGTGCAGGCCATGGCCGGGCGGCAGCGTGTAGGCGATGTCCAGGCCGTCCTTTTCCGCTTTCAGCACGGCAATGCCCGCGATCGTGCCGCTGTCGCTTTCCTGCCCGCCGGCGTTGGCGTAGAAGATCGTCGCGCGCAGGCGGACGATGTCTCCGTCGACTGCGGACACCTCGGTCCGCAGATGGTCCAGGTAGGGGTCTTGCCAGAAAACCTTGTCTGTCACGTGGGACTCCGCGCGCGAGGGGCTGGGATGATCCAGCGACTATAGAGCATCGCTCAGGCTGCCTGCACCTTCCTGCAATGCTGCTTGCTTCCGTCCGCCGAGGTGACGGTCAGCGTAGCCGCGCCGCGCTGGAACTCGTGGCGTTCGTCGAAGGCATCGGCGCGCCATGCCTGGGTATCCGGGCCGGCCTTGCTGGGTCGGATCGAATAGCGGCACGGGACGCCGTAGTCGCGCGTCGCGGCGATGAGCCGGCGCGCGGCGTCGACGATGTAGGTCGCGCCCAGTTCATCGCGATAGATGCCTTGCGCCCAGTCGTCGACGTTCTCGTTCAGGGCGGCGGGATAGGCAGGCCAGGCCTCGCCCATGGCCAGTCCAAGCAGGCGTCGCGCTGTCGCGCTGGCAGGCGTCGAGGCGGTGTTGAACAGCACGACGGCGCACAGCCTGCGTTCCGGCAGGCCCAGCAGCATGGACGTATGGCCATTGACGTCGCCTTTGTGCGCGACGCTGCGCCAGCGCCGGCCGTCGATCTCGATCTCGTCCAGCCACCAGCCGCAACCGAAGTCGCCGGGCGGGCCGCTGAACATCAAGTCGGTATGCGCCGCGTCCAGGACCTTGCCGTCGATCAGCGACAGCCACCAGCGGGCCAGGTCGCGCGCGCTGGCGGCCAGGTCGTAGGCGCCGAATGCCACGCTGGAATGCAAGGGCGGCGCGGGCGTTCTGTCCGGGTCCAGCATGCAGCCGATGCTGTGCGCGGTGTCGATCGATCCCGTCTCGCGCAGTTCCAGTGTTTGCCAGAGCATCGTGCGCAGCATGTCGTGCAGCGCATCGCCGCCGACGCGTTCCGCGATCCGGGCCAGCACGGCGTAGCCGGTGTTGCTGTAGCGGCAGGCCTGTCCTGGCGCATCCAGCAGGGGCGAGGCGGTGATCAGCCTGATCAGGTGCTCGGGCGCGATGTGCCGCCGCATCAGTTCCGGCCAATAGGCGGGCAGGGCGGTGTGGTTGCCCAGACCCGAGCGATGCCGCAGCAGAAGCATGGGCGTGATGCGCGGATCCAGGCCGCAATCCGGCAGGTGCCGCGCGGCGCTTTCGTGCAGGTCGAGCTTGCCATGCTGCGCCAGCAACAGGATCGTGGCGGCCGTGTGGCTCTTGCTCAGGGATCCAATGCGAAAGCGGGTGTCCGGGGCGTTCTTGCGGCCGTTGGCATGGTCCGCATGGCCGTAGGCCTGCTCGGCCACGGCTGCGCCATCGGCGTAGACGCCCAGCACGCCGTGGAGATCGGCGTGCGAGGCCAGGTCTTGCAGGTACTGGTGCAGCGCGAGTGTCATGGGGCGGTGATCGATGTCGAAAGACGTGGGGCGCGAGAGCGGGGGAGTCGCGATCGGACCGCGGGCACGCCATGGCCGGCGGCCTCAACGCGCCTATGGACCTTGTAGCGGCTACAGCCTCTATCGTGCCTGGCAGTTCAACTGAAAGGAGCAAGCATGTCCAGCGCGTTGGAGCGTTCCCGTTTCGTCCTGGTCATCGGCGGCGGGCAGGCCGGATTGGCGGCGGGCTATTGGCTGAAGCGGCAGGATATTCCTTTTCTGATCGTCGAGGGCGGCGCCCGGATTGGCGATGTCTGGCGGCAACGCTACGCCTCGCTGTCGCTGTTCACCACGCGCGCGTTCAGCGCCTTGCCCGGCATGGCCCTGGCGGGCGACGCGGACGGCTATGCCGGCCGCGACGAGTTCGCGGATTACCTGGAGGCCTACGCAGGGCGCTTCGCGCTGCCCATCCGGCTGTCGACCTCGGTCCAGCGCCTGCGCGCCGGGCCGCAGGGGAGCTTCCTGGCCGACTTGTCGGACGGCGGTACGCTGGCCGCCACGCATGTCATCGTGGCGACGGGCGGCTTTCAGGCGCCGATGGTGCCGGCGATCGCGCGCGGCTTCGGCGCTCAGATTCCGCAGTTGACCCCGGAGAGCTTCGGCGCCGACGAGTCCTTGCCCGACGGGCCGGTGCTGGTGGTGGGAGACGGGGCCAGCGGCCGCGACCTGGCCGTGCTGGCTTCGGCCTCGCATCCGGTGATGCTGGCCACGGGCAAGCCGCGCAAGCTGGTGCCCGAGCGCGTGCTGGGCAAATCGATCTGGTGGTGGCTGCGCAGCCTGGGGCTGATGCGCGCGCCGTCCGCGTCATTCCTCGGCAAGGCATTGCGGCGCAGGGATCCTTTTCCGGACCGGGACCGAGGCCTGGCGAGCCTGGCGCGGCGTGGCATCGATCTGCGGCCCAGGCTGACGGCCGCCGAGGGCGATACGGCCGTGTTCGCCGACGGCGAGCGCCGCCAGGTGGCGGCGGTGGTGTGGGCGGTTGGCTATCGGGATCGGACCGATTGGATCGAGATCCCCGGCGCCTTGGGCGACGAGGGCCGCTTGCTGCACGATGCGGGCGTTTCCCCGGTGCCCGGCCTTGCCTATGTCGGCCGTCCGTGGCAGCGCAACCGTGCGTCGGCGCTGGTCATGGGCGCGGGCGAGGATGCGCGGCGCATCGTCGAGGCGATCAAGCGGGAGGACACGGATCGTCGGATCGCCGCCGCCATGCCGCCACGGGCGGCGGAGCCGCGCTGACGGCCCGCAAGTAAATGCACCATTCTTCACAGTTCTCTCCAAGGATTCATGGCCTTTCCCGCTAGCATGTGCGCCGGGTCAAGCAGGAAGCCGGCCGGTAAAGCGCACATGGCTGGCATGCGCAAGACGTGGCAGACAGCGAAAGGGGAAAGAACATGGTTCAAGGATTGAACGCCAGGGCAACGCGGGCGCGCGGATTGGGCGCCGTGCAGGGTGTGCGCCGCCTTGCGTGCGAGACCGGGGCGTCAGCGGCTTGCGCCGCGCCGCGCCGCATCCTGCAAGGCGCGGGCGCCGCCATCGCGGCCGCGCTGATCGCCGTGGCGTCGCCGGCGTGGGCTGCCGGGCCGGCCGTCGTCGTCGTCAAGCATGGCGAGACCGTCACGATAGATGGCGTGCGCAACATCGTCATGCGCGCCGACCAGGCCAAGGGCGGCATCCTGCTGCTGACGGGCGGCGACGGACGCCTGAACGTGACGGACGGCGCGCAGTTCACCGATGGCGCGGACAACGTGCTGATCCGCAACTGCGACGCTTTCGCGGCGCGCGGCTACAACGTGATGCTGGTCGACCTGGGTACGGACCTGGCGGCGGCGGTCGGCTACATGGCCAGGCTGAAAGCGCCCGTGACCGTCATCGGCACCAGCAAGGGCACGGAGCGGCTGGCGCAGGGATTGGCGAAGGGCGCGCGTCCGGACAAGGTGGTACTGTCCTCGGGCTTTCTCAGCCCGGAATCCGGGCCGGGCGACAGCGTGCAAGCCATCCTGGGCACGCCGTCGCGGCTGCCGCCGACCTTGGCGATCCACCACCGCGAGGACCATTGCCGCTGGACGCGTCCGGCCGGGGTCGAGCCGTTCAAGGCCTGGGCCGGTCCGAAGGTCGAGGTCGCGTGGCTCAGCGGCGGCGTGGATGATCAGGCGAATCCCTGCCGCTACAGCGGGCACCATGGCTTTGCCGGCGTGGACGCGGCATTCGTGGACCGCATCATGGCCTTCGTCGCGAAGTAGTCGGGCGGGCCAGCCTGTTATGGCGCAATCCCGGCCGCTCTGTGCATGGCGGCGCGGCCGGACCTTGCCCATACTGATTGCGCGCCCGCATCCGTCCACGCAGCTTGCGCGGACGGCGCGCGCAATCCACCAGGACCGTTCCATGCCCTACCGCTACGTTGTCGCCGATGTCTTCACCCGCCACGCCTATGGCGGCAATCCGCTGGCCGTCGTGCTCGACGCGCAAGGCCTGGATACCGCGCAGATGCAGCGCATCGCGCGCGAGTTCAATTTCTCCGAGACAAGCTTCGTGCTGCCGGCGCGCGATCCGGCGCACACGGCCGAGGTGCGGATCTTCACGCCCGATCGGGAAGTACCTTTCGCCGGGCATCCCAATGTCGGCACGGCGGTGGTGCTGGCGCGTGAGCTGGCGGCATCGGGACGTCCCGTGCCGGACGCGTTCGTGTTCGACGAGGCGGCCGGACTGGTGCGGATCGCGCTGCGGCGCGAAGGGGCGAACGTGGACGGCGCCGAGTTGCAGGCGCCGCAGCCACTGTCCCGGCGCGCCCTGGCGCCCGTGGATGCGGTGGCGCGGGCCTTGCGCCTGGCGCCCGGGGACATCGAGACGGCCGAGCACGCGCCGCAAGTCGTGTCGGTCGGCCTGACCTTCCTGGTGGTCCAGCTGGCCAGCCGCGACGCGCTACGCCGCGCATCGCCGGATCCTGCCGGCTATGCGGCGCTGCTGCCGCTGGACGACGCGCGTTCCATCTATGCCTATACGACCGACACGGCGGCGGATACGGGGCAGGGGCCGACCGATATCCAGGCCCGCATGTTCACGGGCCGCATGACGGAAGACCCGGCCACCGGCAGCGCCACCGCGGCGGCCACGGCGCTGCGCGCGGCATTGCGGGGCGCCGGGACCACGCTGCGACTGCGGGTGGGGCAGGGCGTGGACATGCGGCGCGCCAGCCTGCTGCACGCCCATGCGGAGGTCCGACAGGACGGCGTGTGGGCGGGCGTGGCGGGTAGCGCGGTGGTCGTGATGGAAGGCACGCTGGCGGCACCTGCCGCGTCTTGAGCCGCGTCTCGAGCGCGGCGCAGATGTCATCCACGAACGGGCGACGCGGCAAGCCGACTGTCTTGTCAGGCTTGCGTATCGCAGCTAAGCTGGCGCACATGAATCCGATCACCACCGCCCGGCCCGGCCGGGCTGATTCCCGACGAACCGCTCGACGCATGCGTTGAGTGGCCCGTCACGTCCGGGCGCCGTCCAGGCGCCGCATTGAAGAAGGCCACGATATGTCCCGTGGCCTTTTTGTTTTTCGCGCAGTATCCCCGCCCGCAGGCGTATCGTCCGGCCTTCGTTTTTCCCATTTCGAGGAACGAAGCATGTCGCATCACGATCTGAACATCCGCGCTTTCCATCCGGCTGACGAGGCCGCCGTCATCCAGCTGTGGCACGACTGCGGTCTGACGCGGCCCTGGAACGATCCGAAGAAGGACGTGGCCCGCAAGCTGACGGTGCAGCCCGGGCTGTTTCTCGTGGGCGAGGCCGGCGGACGCATCGTGGCCGCGGCGATGGCCGGCTATGACGGACATCGCGGCTGGATCAACTACCTGGCGGTGGCGCCGGACTGCCGCCGGCGCGGCCATGCCTCGGCGCTGATGCGCGCGGCCGAGCGCAAGCTGCTGGAACTGGGCTGCCCCAAGATCAATCTGCTGATCCGCGCGGAAAACGCGGCCGTGCGCGATTTCTACCAGAGCCTGGGCTTCGGCATGGACGACGTGCTGAGCATGGGCAAGCGCCTGATCCCGGACCTGTGAGGCCGGAGCGGGCGCGGGAAGACTGGCCGCCTTCCCGCGCTTGCCGCATCCGTGTTGTGCGCGCGGGTCCTGCCCGCGCTCAGATCTGCACGGTCAGGTACACCGCCTCGCGTCCGACCACGGGCATGCGAGTCGGCATGAAGATGGTGCAGTCGTCGCAAGGCGAGCGGATCTCTTCGCCGGCGTTGATGGCGATGAGTTCACCCTTCTGGAAGACCTCGAAGCCCAGCACCGGGCGGGTGAAGCGGAAGTCGGTGGACTTCACCATGTGCACTTCCAGCAGCATGTAGCGCCGAGCGGGCGGCGCCGGCTCGGCCGACGCCGGCGTGTCGATCAGGCCCAGGTGGCCCAGGAAGCGCAGCGTCACGTCGGTGGCCAGGTCGGCCGCCGAGCGCGCGAAGTGCTGGCCGCATTCCACCACCACGGCGCCGCCGCTGTCGGATTGCGGATCGCCATGGCGACCGTGGCCCATGACGCCGGTGCCGGGAAAACGTTCCGCCGGCATCACCAGCTGCACTTCGGGCGCGCCGACGGCGGTGGCCAGCGCGGCGTTGCGCGGCAGGTCGTAGTAGACCCAGAACGGCTGCACCGGCGCGCGCGTCGAATGGATGTCGAGGATGTAGTCGGCGGCGTCCAGCACCGGGCGCAGCTCGCGCGCGCGGCGCAGTTCGGGGCTTTGCTCCTTGCCATCGAGCAGTTCGGGCGTCCAGATGCGGTTCAGGTTGTGCACCAGCTGGCGGTTCTCGTACGGGCGCTCCAGGTCGAAGGCCTCGTAGGCTTCGATATTGGCGAAGCTCACCGTGAGCGTGCCGATCTTGGGGCGCACCGCGTTGTCCAGCAGGTGCGTGGCGGCCACCATGCCGCAGATTTCGTTGCCGTGCGTGAGCGCGTTGATCAGTACGTGCGGGCCGGGGCGGCCAGATTCGAAGCGGTGGACATAGTCGACGCCGGTGTTGCCGGCGCGATAGGCGGAGAGGTCGCGCGGCAGTACTTCCAGCGGCGCGGTGTCGGGGGCGAAGTCGGGATGGTCCATGGCGGTCAGCGTCATTCAGGCCGGATGCCGGCGCGTTCGATCAGGTCTTTATACATGACCAGGCGCTCGGACATCATGGCGGTGAACTGTTCGGGCGTCTGGTCGGCGGGCGGCAGCGAGCCGTTCTTTTCCAAAGTCAGCTTCAGCTCGTCCTCCTGCGCGACGGCGCGCACGGCGCGCAGCAGCGTCTGGATCACGTCGGGCGGCGTGCCGGCGGGCGCGGCCAGGCCGATCCACGAGGTCGTATTCAGCGTGGGATGGCCCAGTTCGGCGAAGGTCGGCACGTCGGGCAGGTAGGCCGGGCGCTCCGGCGCCGCGATGGCCAGCGCCCGCAGCTTGCCGGATTGCACATACGGCAGGAAGGGCGCCAGGTTGTCCAGCAGGAACTGCACCTGGTTCGACAGCAGTCCGCTGATCAGCGGGCCGCCGCCGCGATAGGGCACGTGCACGGCTTTGACGTCCAGCGTGTTCTTGAACAGCTCGGCGTTCAGCTGGCCCATGCTGCCCACGCCGCCGGTGCCGTAGTGCAGCTGGTCGGGGTTGGCTTTCAGGTGGGCGACGAATTCCGCCAGCGTGCGGGCCGGCACGTCCGGATGCACGATGAGCGCGTTCAGCGAGCGCGACAGCTGGGATATCGAGCTGAAGTCCTTGATCGGGTCGTAGCCCAGGTTGCTGTGCATCAGCGGATTGGCCAGGTGCGAGCTTTGCGACGAAGCCACCAGCGTATAGCCGTCCGCCTTGGCGCGGGCCACGCGCTGGCTGCCGATGGAGCCGCCGGCGCCGTCGCGGTTCTCGATGATCACGCTCACGCCCAGCACCTTCGCCAGCCGTTCGGCATAGATGCGGCCGATCAGGTCGACGGAGCCGCCGGCGGGGAAGGGCACCACCAGCGTGATGGGCCGGGAGGGATAGGCATCGGCGCGGGCGGCCAGGGGAGCGAGTGGCAACAGGGCGGCGCCCAGGCCGGCTTGCAGCAGGCTGCGGCGGCGGACGCAGATGGCTGCGGGTCGGTGAGTCATGACAGGTTCTGGGTAATGGACTTGAGAAATTCGGGCTGCTTGGATATGCAATGTGAATTGCAAATATGAACTATAAAATGCAACGAGTATTGTGAAATCCTGGGGTTATCACCTATGGCCGCGCCAGGGCGGAGCCAGCGGGCCTGCCCGGGTCGCGTCGGGTCGCGGCCAGGCGCAAGCGCCATCCCGATCATGGGAACGTCCTTGTAGAATCGGCCCTCACCATGAACCTGAACCAACGCATCGCGGGCTATGGCCGCAAACTCTCCAAGACCGAGCGCCTGCTCGTCGACGAGATGCTGGCGCGTTATCCGCAAAGCCTGCTGGAATCCGCCACCGCGCTGGCCCGGGCGGTGGGCACCAGCGCCTCGACCGTGGTGCGCCTGCTCGCCAAGCTGGGCTACGACAGTTATGCGCAGGCGCAGACCGAGGCGCGCGCCGAAGTCACCGCCAGGCTGGCTTCGCCGGGCGAGCGCGCCGACGCCGTGGGCGCCGACGGCCACGGCGCGCGCGCCTGCCTGCACAACGCGCTGCTGCATGACCAGCACAATTTGCAGGCGACCTTCGCCGCGGCGGACCCGGCGGTGTTTGAGGCCGCCGTGCGCGCGCTGACGCAGCGCAAGGCGCGCGTGCATGTGCTGGGGCTGAGGCAGGCCGCGCCGCTGGCCGGCTACGCGGCGCTGTACCTGAACCTGTGCCTGCCGGCCGTGCGGCCGCTGGCCACGCAGGGGCCGTTGTTCCTGGAAGACCAGTTGCTATGGGTGGACGAACGCGACGTGCTGCTGGCTTTCACCTTCCGCCGCTACTCGGTGGCGGCGGCCAAGGCGCTGCGGGTATTCCGCGAGCGCGGCGCGAAGGTGGTGCTGATCACCGACTCGGCTTCCGCGCCGGCCGCGCGCTGGGCCGACCAGGTGCTGGTGGCGCAGTGTTCCAGCGCCTCGCCGTTCGATTCCTACACCGCGCCGATGGCGCTGTGCAATGCCTTGCTGGCGGCGGTGGCGCAGCGCTGCAGGCAGCCGCTGGGCGAGGCGCTCGCGCGCGGCGAGGCCTTGTGGGACGAGCAATGGATACGCTCCTGAACGCCAGCACCTGTCGGCCGCCAGGCGAGACTGTGTTTATTTTCCCGTAAACTCCTACCAGATGTTGCCGGCGCGCCGGGCGCGCAGTTGCATGGCGGCATCTGTTGCAGTGCCGCGGCAGGTTTTGTTGCGTTTATCACAATCGTGTGGCTTGCCTTGGGCCCCCTGGCCGTTACAGTGGGGGCGGATGACAACAACAAGGAGCGTTCCATGTTCGATTCTCTTCCCATGTTCCGCCGCGCCGGCCTGGCCGCCGCGACGATCAGCGTCGCCGGTCTGCTGTTCGCCGGCTGCACCACCACTACGCCGACTTCATCGGCCACGCCCGCCGAGCAGCGCAAGTCGCTCAGCAGCGCGGCGGACGAGACGTTGGGCAGGCTGTACCAGGCTTCGCCGCAGTCCAAGGAGCTGGTGGCGCGCGCCAAGGGCGTGCTGATATTCCCGGATGTGCTGAGCGGCAGCTTCATCGTCGGCGCCGAGCACGGCAAGGGCCTGCTGCGCGTGGGCGGCGCCAATGCCGGCTACTACAGCACCACCGCTGGCTCGATCGGCTTCCAGGCCGGCGCGCAGTCCAAGGCCATGGTGTTGCTGTTCATGACGCAAGGCGCGTTGGACAAGTTCCGTAACAGCAGCGGCTGGACCGTTGGGGCCGACGCCACTGTCGCGGTGGTGGATATCGGCGCGAACGGCCGCATCGACACCAACACGGCGCAGCAGCCGGTGGTGGGCTTCGTGATGAACAATGGCGGACTGATGGCCGGCGTGTCGCTGGCCGGCACGAAGATCTCCAAGATCGACGGACTGTGATCCTTTCCCGGCGCCAAGCGCGCCGGACCGCCTGCATTGCGCGGGCAGCAGCGGCCGGCTTTCATGCCGGCCGCTTTTCATTTCAAAGCATGGCGGCGTCGCCGCCCTGGCGCACGGCTTGCGCGCGCGCGATCTCGGCGGCTTCGATTTCAGGATCCAGGCCGCGCCAGCGCAGGATGCGGCCGCGCGATTCCTCGGGCTCCCATCCCAGCAGGCCGTAGCGCGTGATCTCGGTTTCGCCGGAGGCGAATTCCACTTCGAAATATCCCTGGCGGTCGGGCAGCGCGCCGCCGGGGAACCAGTCGGTTTCAGGCATGGTGTGCTCCTTGGGTGGCGTTGGGAAACGGCGCCTGCCGGCGGCGGGCGCCATGCGTCTTCATTGTGCGGGCCATGGCCGCATCCCGCAAGCCGCGCGGCGCCTGGGCATGCGCGGGGTCAGGCCAGCGGCACCGCGGTGGTGTAGAGCACCTGCTTGAGCGCGAAGCTGGAGCGAATGCTGGCCACGCCGGGGATGCGCGTGATGTGTTCGACGATCAGCCGTTCCAGCGCATCCACGTCGGGCACCAGCGCGCGCACCAGGTAATCGGCGTCGCCCGACATCAGATAGCACTCCATGATCTCCGGCAGCACCGCGATCTCGCGCTCGAACACGTCCAGGGCGGCCTTGCGCTGCTTGTCCAGCGAGATCTGGATGAACACGTTGACCTTCAGGCCCAGCTTGCGCGCGTTCAGCAGCGTGACGCGGCGGTCGATCAGGCCCTCGGTTTCCAGGCGCCGCACCCGGGCCAGGCAGGGCGATGCCGACAGATTGACCCGGGCGGCCAGTTCCACATTGGTCAGGCGCGCGTCGCGCTGAAGTTCGTTCAGGATCCGGATGTCGGTGGCGTCCAGGTTGATGTCCAGCATGAATGACCTATGAAAAATGGATAGTCGATTGGTTTGTGCTGAGTATGCCTGTAGCAACGGTAAATTGAAGTCAATAGTGCTGGGGTTAACCCTATAGACTTTCGCCTTCTTCGGCAAAAGGGCCGAAGCACGGAATAAATAGCGGTAAATCAGGCAGCAATGAGTCAGTACAGCAGCGTGCGCGGTTTTCTGCCCCTGGCGGGCGCGGTGATGATCTGGGGCGGCAATTGGCCCGTCATGAAGCTGGGGCTGGAGCACATGAGCCCGCTGTGGCTGGCGGCCAGCCGCTTCGGCTCGGCGGCGCTGATCAGCGCGCTGGTGTTGGGGCTGATGGGCCGGTTGCGGCTACCGACGCGGCAGGAGTGGCCGCTGGTCGCCGGCGTGGCGCTGCTGCAGATGGGCGCGTTCACGGCGCTGGCGCTGTGGGCCTTGCAGTATGTGGCGCCCGGCCGCGCCTCGGTGATCGCCTATGCCACGTCGATCTGGGTCATCCCGCTGTCCGCGTTGGTACTGAAGGAGCGCCTGTCCGCCGCGCAGTGGCTGGCCACGCTGTTGAGCTACGCGGGCATTGGCGTGATCGTGGCTCCCGCGTTCAGCCCCTGGCAGGCGCACACGGTGATCGGGCTGGTCATGCTGCTGGGCGCCTCGTTCGCCTGGGCCTGCAACATCATCCAGCTGCGCGGCAATCGCCATGTGCGGCTGGGCGCCGACATGATTCCGTGGCAGACCGGCATCGCGACCGTGCCGTTGGCCGCGCTGGCGTGTCTGCGCGACGGTGCGCCGGCCTTCCTGGCCGTGCCGGACGCCTGGCCCGTGATCCTCTACACCGGGCCGCTGGCGACGGCGCTGACCTTCATCGTGGTGCTGGGCATGACGCAGAAGCTGCCGCCTGTGGCCACGTCCATCGCCATGCTGTGCGTGCCGGTGATCGGCCTGGTCGTGTCCTCGCTGGTATTTCATGAGCGCATCTCTGCCGATCTGGCCCTGGGCCTGGGACTCATCGCGCTCAGCGTGGCGGCCTCGGCGGTGGCGTCGCGGCTGAAGCGTCCGCTGGCGCTGCGCGCGTCCTGAGCGCAGGGCTCGCCGCCGGCGCCGTGCTATCGTTGAACCCGGCAACAGCGAGTTTGAATCAGAGAGTCCGGCATGGCATTGCATCGTTTCCAGAAGGGTGAATTGGGCCATTGGCTGCGCACGGTCGCGGACAATGCGCAGCCGGGCGCCGCGCAGGCGGAGATCCCCGCCGATATCGCCCAGGCGCTCCAGACCCTGCGCTGCATCGAGGCCGATGACGACGGCCGCTGGCGCATCACCGACAAGGGCCTGCTGGCCTTGCGCATGGAAGAGCCCGGCGCCATCCATCTGCGCTGACGCGGCGCGTCGGCGCGCGCCGGAATTCCAAAGAATCTTGCGAATGTTTTCCCGGAAGGTGGCAAGGCTGCGGCCTTCGCGCGCGCGCCTGCGCGGCATGCGGGAATCTCCTGAGACGGAATAGGCGATTTCGCGCCCCGGCGCGGTATCGCCGCGCGCGCGCCACCGGTAAGATGAACTCGCGTGACGTTTGCAGGTCTATTCATACGAGCGGGCTTTCTGCACCCGCCGCGTCACGCGTGGTTCACGCGTTTAGGTAACCGACTGGGAGGTAACACATGCAGCATCGTGACCAGGAAGTACTGATCGACGTTTCCACAGCGGCCATGGATACCGGCGGATATGGCGTATTGCTGACGGTAACGGCCGAGGGCGGCACCGAAGTGGATGCCGCATTTTCCCACTTGGGCAACTGCGCCTCGTTGGACGAGGCACGTGATCGCGCGGAACTGTTCGCGCAGAACTGGGTCGAGGAAAACATCTTCCGCTAGCGCGGAACCATGCAGAAAGGAGTTCGCAGTCGTATCGGTCTGTGCGGCCATGGCGCTTGGCTAGAGGCGCGGTGACAAGAATGCAGCGGAAATTTCGGTTATCGTCGCTGCTCCATAACATGAGGCTCCGCTGGGGCCCGCGCCGTTCCAAGATGGCAGCCGCACAGACCAACTCCACGCTCGCAGCCGGCATCCGCGCGCTGCGCGCGCATTTCGATTCAGTGATCCTGCCCATGTGGATGGGACCGGGCTTCAACCAGACGCTCGGGCTGCCCTTCGAATCACTGGATGCCGCCACTGGGAAGCCCTTGCCGGCCGAACGTTATCGCGCGATGGCTTGCGCGCGACAGCTCTACGTGTATGCCGAGGCGCCGGGAGCGGTCGCCGCCGCGCATGCCGACCGCCTGTTCGAATCCCTGTGCGCCCATTTCAAGGATGCGCGCGGCGGCTGGCGCTACAGCGTGGACGCGCAGGCTCGCCCGCTGGACGAGACCCAGGATCTCTATACCCATGCCTTCATCGTGTTCGCCTGCGCCGCGTATTTCCGGCGCTCGCGCAACGCCGCGGCGCGCAAGCTCATGCTGGGCGCGGCGGAAACCATCGAGGCCCGCTTCAAGCGGCCCGACGGCTTGTACGAGGCGGCCGTCGCCTCGGACTGGAGCCGCGCGTTGCGCGGCCCGGCGCAGAATCCCATGATGCATCTGACCGAGGCCTACCTGGCCGCGGCGCAGGTGGCCGAACCGGCGCTGTTCGCGCAGCGGCTGCGCGCGCTGGCGCAGGGCATCTCCCAGCATTTCGTGCATGCGCCCACGCAATGCGTGTCCGAGGCGCCGCAGGGGACCGCGGACAATCGGCATGAGCCCGGCCATCAGTTTGAATGGCTGTCCCTGGTGCGCGGCGCGGCCGATGTCTTCGACGGGCTGGAACTGGCCGAGAGCTTGCCGCGCGCCGCGCAGTGGGCGCGCCGCCATGGCGTCGACGCCATGGGCGTGCGCGCCGCGCTGGCGGAGAACGGCGCGGTGCGCGACGACACGCGCCGCATCTGGGCGCAGGCGGAGTACCTGCGCATGCTGGCGGTGCTGGGCGAGCGCGAGGCGCTGGCCGGGGCGCTCGATGGCTTTTGCGCCCGGTTCCTGCATGCCGGCGGCTGGTACGAGTGCCTGGATGCCCAGGGGGGCGTGGCGCGCGCCGATATGCCGTCAACCTCGCCATACCACCTGGCGACCTGCCTGGCGGCGCTGTCCGAGGCGGGTTGACGCGCGGGGCGGGGCGTCCGCCCCGATCCCGTGCCGATTTCGCGGACGCGGGCCGTTCGATTCTGGAAGATGCTGTGCCCGGATTGCGCCGACTGTCCGATTTCTGCACATATTTCCCGGTCATTCTTGCTTCGTTAACAATTTTTTGCGAAGAATATTGGTGAAATCCCTTACAATTTCGTAACTAAGTTTGTGGGGAAGCATCAATGAGCGTTATGTGCTTGGCTTGCCAACGCATTAACCCTGGCCTGGCCGGCGTCGCGCCGCATGCGCAGCTCGGTCATCAAGGATTCACCAACCCGACGCAGCGTGGTCGCGAGGAAAGCCGCGAGGATCATTTCCGCTGCCTGAGCTGCGGCGCCAAATGGTTGCGCGAAACGGACAAATGGGGTGTGGACCTGGGCTTCAAGCTCGCGCCCTGATTTTCCACGGCAACATCGATGGAGCCAGCCCCTCGCGAGGGGCTTTTTCTCGTCCTGCGACTGTCCCGGTTGCGCGGCCGAGGGGCCGGCGGGCGAAGGGGCTAGTGTGCAGTCCCGCAGATACGCCCGCACGAAATCCACCCCTAGCCGCCTGCCGCCGCCACGTCGGGATCCGAGCCGGCGGTATCCAGCAGCCATTTCCTGAAGCAGGCCAGCGCGTAGTGGTCGCGCCGCTGTGGCGGCGCGCAGAGGTGGTAGCCGCGGGCGATGCGCGCCTGCAGCCCGGGGAAGGGGGCGGCCACGCGGCCGGCCAGCAGATCGTCGCGCACCAGGCAGCGCTGCAGCACGGCGATGCCCATGTCCGCCATCACGGCCCGCACCAGCAGCGAGACCTGGTCGAAGCCGCTGGCCAGCTTCAGTCGCTCGCGCGGCGCGCCGACGGCGCTGAACCATTGCGTCCAATTCTCCACGCCATTGCCGTGATAGAGCAGCGGCTCGCCCAGCAGGCCGGCGGGCGTGTCCCACATGCCTTGTGACCGCCGCGCCGCCAGGCGCGCGGGATGGCAGATGACCACCATTTCGCGGCCGATCACGTAGTCGGCCTGCCAGCCGGGCCATTGGTCCCGCTCGCCCGAGAGGATGCTTGCATCGGGCGTGGCGCCGGAAAAATCCTCGTCGCGCCGGTAGGGCGCGAAGCTCAGCTGGATCTCGGGGTGACGCTGATGGAAGTCGGGCAGGCGCGGCATCAGCCAGGCGCTGGCCAGCGTCGGCACGCTCGATAGCGTCAGCTGCAGCCGCCGGTCCTGCGCGCGCAAGCCGGCGCTCAGGGTCTCGATGGCGCGCAGCGGCTCCTGGGCGCCGTCATAGAGCTTGCGGCCGGTGTCGGTCAGCGTCAGGCCGTGCGCGTTGCGGCGCATCAGCGGCTGGCCGAAATGCGCCTCCAGGCGCGAGATCGCCCGGCTGACCGCGCCCTGGGTCACGCACAGCGCCTCGGCGGCCTGGGTGAAGCTGCCCAGGCGGGCCGCCGTGACGAAGGCGTGCAGCTCCGACATGGAAGGCGAATGCAGGCGCATCGGGCGGTCTCTTGCATGATCTTTGGTAATGAAGGCGTGCAATATAGTCGTTTGAAAGGGGACCGTAAAGTTCGGACACTGGCGGCCTGCAACGACTACGTCACTTTCCCGGAGTAGCCCTCATGTCCCGCCGCCCTTCCGGCCGGTTCGCGCGCGTCGCGCTCGCCGGCATCATCGCCACGCTGACCTTTGCCGGCGCCGCCCGCGCCGCCGACTATCCCACCCGGCCGATCAAGCTGGTGGTGCCCTTCGCCGCCGGCGGTTCCACCGACATCGTGGCGCGCCTGGTGGCCGAGTACGCCGGCCGCGACCTGAAGCAGACCATCGTGGTCGAGAACAAGGCCGGCGCCGGCGGCTCGCTCGGCATGGAGCAGGTCGCCCGCTCGACGCCGGATGGCTACACCATCGGCATGGCGACGATGAGCACGCACGGTTCCAACCCGGCCGTCTACCGCAAGATGAACTACGATCCGGTCAAGGACTTCGCGCCGATCGGCAATGTGCTGGCCGTGCCCAGCATCTTCGCGGTCAATCCGCAGATCCCGGTCAAGAACATGGCCGAGTTCGTGGCGCTGGCCAAGGCCTCGCCCGACAAGTACAGCTTCGCCTCGCCGGGCGTGGGTTCGCTGGGCCACGTGAACATCGAGAACTTCATGATGCTGGCCGGCATGAAGCTGCTGCATGTGCCGTATCGCGGCGCGGGTCCGGCGCTCAACGATGTGATGGGCGGCCAGGTGGATGCCATCACCGACAACCTGTCCTCGACCCTGCCGCAGGTCGCCGGCGGCAAGCTGCGCGCGCTGGCCGTGCTGGGCGCGCAGCGTTCGCCCTTGCTGCCAGACGTGCCCACCTACATCGAGCTGGGCTATCCCGACATGGGCACGGGCGGCTGGTTCGGCCTGGTGGCGCCGGCCGGCACGCCGCCGGCCGTGATCGAGCGCCTGAATCAGGCGGTGCGCGCGGCGATGGACAATGCGGAATTCCGCAAGAAGGCGGAAGATGTGGGCGGCACGCTGATGCCGACTTCGCCGCAGGAGTTCCAGGCCCAGATCAACGAGGCCCTGGCCCGCTATGCCAAGGTGGCCAAGGCCGCCAACATCCAGGCAGACTGACAATGACGCAAGCCGATTTCCAGCCCGTATCCGTATTCGAACCCGCTGTCGCGGCGTTGCCGCTGGTCTGTGATTCGCCGCACAGCGGCGAGACGTATCCGGCGGATTTCGGCGCCGCGGCCTCGCTGGCGCAGCTGCGCCAGGGCGAGGACACGCATGTGGATGCGCTGTGGTCGGCGGCGCCAGCGCTGGGCGCGACCCTGGTCGCCGCCAATTTTCCGCGCGTGTACATCGATCCCAACCGCACGCTGCGCGACCTGGATCCCGAGCTGCTGGCCGAACCCTGGCCCGAGCCGCTGGAGCCCGGCGAAAAGACGCGGCTGGGCAAGGGGCTGATCTGGCGCCGCATGGACAAGGCCACGCCGATCTACGACCGCAAGCTCACGCTCGCCGAGGTGCGCCATCGCATTCAGGCCTATTACGAGCCCTATCACGCGGCCCTGTCGCGCGCGATCGGCGATACCGTGCGGCGCTTCGGCGCGGTCTGGCACCTGAACCTGCATTCCATGCCCAACGATGCCTATGAGCGGCTGGGCCGGACCAGTCCGCATCCGCTGGCCGACTTCGTGCTGGGCGATCGCGACGGCAGCACGTGCGAACCGGAGTTCATCGCCCTGATCGAGACCGCCTTGCGCGCCAAGGGCTATACCGTTGCGCGCAACGATCCCTACAAGGGCGTGCAGCTGATCGCGCAGATCGGCCAGCCCGCGCTGAACCGCCACAGCCTGCAGGTCGAGATCCGCCGCCCGCTGTACATGGACGAGATCAGCCGCGAACGCAATGAAGGCTTCGAAGCGCTGCGCGCGGACCTGACCGATGTGCTGTCGCAAACCACCGCCTATGTGCGCGAGCGCATCGCCGCGACAGAATCGACAAAATAGAAAGTACGCCAGGAAGGCGGTTCCTCAAGGCGGCAAGAGCGGCGTTGACGCATGTCAACGCCGTTTTTATTGGCGCTGGCAAGATGGGTCCCCCTGTGCCAGGGCGGCGCGACGGCTGTCTGCTTAAGTTTCAGCCGCGTCCGCCGTTGTCGTAGGACAGCAGCGTGTCGCGGTGCGACCGCGCCATAAGAGACAAGGAACCGGCATGGCCGAGAAGATCATCAACGGATTTTCAGTGGTGGCGTATGCGACGCAACCCGAGGGGCGCGTGCCCGCGCGCGCGTTTCTGGAGACGCGGCGCGTGCCCGTGAAACCGCCCAAGGACGCCGTGAAGCCGTCCAAGGACGCCGCGAAGGCGCAGGCGGAAAAAGCGGCGCAGCAGGAAGGCGAGGAACCGCAGGATCAGGCGCCCGAGCAGGAAGAGCCGCAGCCTTTCGAGATCTTCATCAGCCGGCGCTTCCGCAGCACGGTCGAGGCGATGTCGGCCGCGCGCAACGCGCTGGATCGCGTCAAGAGCGTGGACGCGGAAGGCGTTCCGGACCACCTGCCGGAGTAGGCCGCGCGCCGCGCCGGCGGCGCTGCCGCCGGCATTCCGATGGCGCCGCGCGCCACCGGTCACATATTGTTATCCCGACTTTGTATTTGTCCTGGCCCTTGGCGCAGACGGATGATGCCGCATGGCAAGCATCGCCATTCACAGTCTGCTCATAAGGAAGGTTGATGAATACGAAAGTCCACACGGGCGCGGACGGCGCCCGGGGTTTGTCGCGCGGCATATCCCGCCGCGCGCTGTTGCGCGCCGCCGGCGTCGCCGGCCTGGCCGCGCCGCTCGGCATGCTGGGCTCGCGCGTGCTGGCGGCCAATACCGCGCCGCGCACGTTCAAGATCGCATGGAGCCAGACCGCCGTCTGCCAGTCGCCCGTGTCGGTGGCGCTGGAGCGCGGCTTCTTCGACAAATACGGCCTGCGCGTCGAGCGCATCAACTTCAGTGGCTCGACCGACCAGCTGCTTGAAGCCATCGCCACCGGGCATGCCGACGGCGGCATCGGCATGGCGCTGCGCTGGCTCAAGCCGCTGGAGCAGGGCTTCGACGTCAAGCTGGCCGTCGGCACGCACGGCGGCTGCATGCGGTTGCTGACGCCGGCTGATTCGCCCATCAAGAGCGTGCAGGACCTGAAGGGCCGGCGCGTGGCCGTGTCGGACCAGGCCAGCCCGGTGAAGAACTTCTTCGCCATCCGCGTGGCGCAGCTGGGCCTGGATCCCGATCAGGTGGACTGGCGCCAGTATCCGCAGGACCTGTTCGGCGAAGTGCTGAGGAAGGGCGAGGTCGACGCCATCGCTGGCGACGATCCGCTCATCTACACGCTGCGCGAGGACAACAAGCTGCGCGAGATCGCCACCAATCTGGAAGGTGACTACGAGAACCGCACCTGCTGCGTGCTGGGCCTGCGCGGCGACCTGGTGCGCAAGGATCCGGAGGCCGCCGCCGCCATCACGCGCGCGGTGATCGACGCGCAGCGCTGGACCGCGTCCAATCCCGACGAGACCGCGCGCATCTTCGCGCCCTACGTGCCGGGCAAGGTGCCGGCCGAGCGCGTGGCGCAGATCCTGCGCAGCCACTCGCACGGCCATGCTTCCACCGGCGCCGCGCTGCGCGAGGAAATCGTGGGCTACGCCAAGGACCTGAAGATCATCAAGGTCCTGAGCGCGAACCTGGACATCAACAAATACGCGCAAGCGGTGGTGCCCAATGTCCTCGGCTGACGCGGCGCTGGCCGCCAGCGCGGCGCGCGCTCCGGGGCGCGCCGCGCGCGCGCCGGGATGGCGCCTGTGGAAGACGGGCGTGGTCGCCGCCGCGCTGTGGGCCGGCGTGGGCGGGCTGACGCTGGGCCTGCCCAATGTCGAGGTCGGCTTCACGTCCTGGAGCTATACGCGCGAGTTCGGCGTGGCGGCGCTGGCGCTGGCGGCCCTGTTGCTGCTGGCGGCAGTGTCGGGCCGCGAACAGGCCCGGCCGGCGCAGGCGCTGCGCCGCGCCGGACCGTGGTTCGCGGCGCTGGCGGTGGCCGTGGGTGGTTGGGAGCTGGCAACCGCCAAGCTGGCCCTGTTGCCCAGTCCCTTCTTCGCGCCGCCGCAATCGCTGATCGAGGTCTACGTCTCGGACTACAAGCGGCTCCTGGACAGCCTGATCAATTCGCTGTGGCTGCTGTTCAACGGTTTCGCGCTGGGCGCGGCGGCGGGCTTCCTGACCGGCGTGGCGATCGGCTGGTCGCGCGGGCTGGGTTATTGGGTGCATCCGGTGCTGCGCTTCCTGGGGCCGGTGCCGTCGACCGCGCTCCTGCCGATGGCGTTCTACTTCTTTCCGTCCGGCTGGTCGGCGGCGGTGTTCCTGATCGCGCTGGCGACCTGGTTCCCCGTCACCGTGCTCACCTGGTCCGGCGTGGCGGGCGTGAACCGCGCCTACTACGACGTGGCGCGCACCATGGGCGCCAGCGAGTGGTTCCTGGTGCTGCGCGTGGCCATACCGGCGGCGCTGCCGCAGGTCTTCGTGGGCCTGTTCATGGGGCTGGGCGCGTCGTTCTCGGTGTTGGTGGCCGCTGAAATGATGGGCGTGAAATCCGGCCTGGGCTGGTATCTGTCCTGGGCGCAGGGCTGGGCGTCCTACGCCAATATGTACGGCGCGCTGATCGTGATGGCGCTGGTGTTCTCGGGCCTGATCACGCTGCTGTTCCTGGGGCGCGACCGCCTCCTCGCATGGCAGAAGGGAGTCGTCAAATGGTAGCCGTGGCGCAATCGGTTTCCCCGGCGCCGGCGGCGCATCCGCCGGGATTCGGCGCTGCGACGGGCGCGCAGCCGGCGCGCGGCGCGGCCTTGTCGGTGCGCGGCGTCAATCACCGCTTCGAGCTGGAAGGCGCGGCCCTGCCGGTGCTGGACAACATCGACCTGGATATCCAGCCGGGCGAGTTCGTGGCTCTGCTCGGTCCGAGCGGCTGCGGCAAGTCCACGCTGCTGCGCCTGGTCGCGGGACTGGAACCGCCGGCCGAGGGCGCGCTGCTGGCCGACGGCGAGCCCATCGCCGGTCCGTCGCCTTCGCGCATCGTGGTGTTCCAGGACCCCACGCTGTATCCCTGGCGCACGGTCCGGAACAACGTGGCGCTGGGCCTGCAGGCACGCGGCCTGCTCAAGACCCAGGGCGCGCGCGTGGACGATGCCTTGCAGCGCGTCGGCCTGCAGGCCTTCGGCCAGGCTTATCCGCATCAGCTGTCCGGCGGCATGGCGCAGCGCGCGGCGCTGGCGCACGCGCTGGTCAATGACCCGCGCATCCTGATCCTGGACGAGCCCCTGGGCAAGCTGGATTCGCTGACCCGCATCGCCATGCAGTCCGAGCTGGTGGACTTGTGGCAACGCGCGGGCTTCACCGCGCTGCTGGTGACGCACGACGTCGAGGAAGCGCTGTTCATGGCGACCCGCATCGTGGTGCTGAGCGAGCGGCCGGCGCGCATCAAGGACGAGATCGTCAACGACCTGCCGTACCCGCGCCATCGGGGCGATCCGAAGCTGGCGGCATTGCGGCATCGCGCCTTGGCGCTGTTGGGACTGGATGCGACGTGGTGAGTACCGTGGCAATGGCGCTGGCCGCCGCGGCGGCGCCAGCGGCCATGCTGGCCTGGTCGCGCGCCGCCCTGGCGGGCGCAAGCGGGGCGGGGCGCGCGCGGCTGGCCTGGGCTTCGGCCTGGACGCTGGCCGGGGTGGCCGGGCTGGTGGTCTTGGGCTGGTCGCGGGTGCAAGGCTTGCCGGGCCTGCTGGGTTCCCGCGCCGGACATCTGGCGCTGGCCTCGGGCGCGGCGCTGGCGCTGGCCCTGGCCGCCGCATGGCTGTGGCGGCGCGAGGCGGATGCGGATTCCAACGGCGGCACGCCGGCGCGTCACGGCGCGGTGCTGGCCGCCGGCGCGCTGGCCGTGCTGGCGCTGCTGCTGGGGCAGGGTTTCGCCTGGCAGGGAGGCGAGGCGCTGGCGGTGGCCCATTGGCCCTTTGCCTGGCGCTATGACGCGGACTTGCCGGTCAGCCCGCATACTTGGCGCAGGCTGGCCTGGGCCGGCGCGCAGATGGCGTCGGCCGTGCTGCTGGCCCTGGCCGCGTGGCGTTGGCGTCGCTGGCGCATCGCCCTGTCGCTGACGGCCATCGCGCTGGGTGCGAGCGTCAGCTGGCCGCATCCGCGCATGCTGCTGACCGAGGCGCGGGCCACTTCCTACCAGCGTTCGCCGCTGCCGTTCTCGGACCGGGAGCTGTTGCGCGGCGCGGCCCTGTATCAGGCGCACTGCGCGTCCTGCCACGGCGCCGCCGCGGACGGGCGCGGCGCGCGCGCGGCCAGCCTGCCGCGCTGGCCCAGCGTGCTGGGGCCTGCCCTGTTCGACAACCGGCTGGAGGGCGAGCTGCACTGGCGCGTGGCGCATGGCGGCGACGCGCCACAGGACGCCCCGGCCATGCCGGCCTTTGGCGCCGCGCTGAGCGGCGACGACATCTGGCGCGTGCTGGACTATCTGCGGCTGCAGGCCTATGGCGTGAGCGGCGGGGCGGGCATGCCGGCGGTGCCGGCGCCGGCGGTGGCGCTGTCGTGCCGGGACGGCCGAGAGGCCTGGCTGACGGATCTGCGCGGCCTGCCCGTGCGGGTGCTGGCGCAGGCGCCCGGCGCGTCGCCCGAGCCGCAGGACCCGCGCCTGCTGACCGTGGCCCTGAGCCGCGACGGCGCGCCGGTTGCCGACGCGGACTGCGTGGCGGCGGGGCCGCAAGCCTGGGCCGCCTATGCGCTGGCGGCGGGCCTGCCCGAGGACGGGCTGGCCGGCGCGCAATTCATGGTGGACCGGCGCGGCTGGCTGCGCGCGCGTCGGCTGCCGGGCGCGGCGCCGGCCTGGACCAGCGCCGACAACGTCTGCGGTCCCGACGGCCGCATGGAGAACAGCTCGGCCCAGGGCCTGGGCGAGCTGCTGGGGGCGATGGACCGCAAGCCCATCCCCATTCCCGATATCCGGCGCGCTCCGCAAGGAGCGGGCCTTCCGGATGCGCGCCACGCGCATCGTTCCTGAGCAAGCACCGAGACAGAAGCCATGAGCAACTTGAACGAATACCTGGGCCAGAAACGCGAAGCCGTGCTGCTGCGCAATGCCCGCGATCCGCAGACCGTCGAGCCTGTGAAGCTGCGCGCGCAGGTGTCGGCCGAAGGCCGCAGCGGCGTGCGCCGCATCCGCATCCGCGACCATCAGGTGGTGAGCGACAGCCCGGCCGATTTCGCCGGCTACGACCTGGGACCCAGTTCGCCCGAGCTGCTGCTCGGTTCGCTGGGCAGCTGCCTGACGCACATCTTCCTGATCAAGGCCGCCGAATTGCAGCTGCCGCTGGAGTCGTTGCAGGTGGAGATCGAAGGCGACCTGGATCCGCGCGGCGGCAAGCCGGGCTATGAGAACGTGCCGTTCTTCCCGCACAACATCCGCTACACCGCGCACATCGTGTCGCCGGCCGACGAGGCGCAAGTGCGCGCGGTGCACGAGGCGGTGGAGCAGTGGTGTCCCATCCTGAACCTGCTCAAGCGTCCGCAGCCGCTGGAGGGCAGCGTGCGGCACACTCGGCCGGCGACGCAGTAGGCAGGGCGGGATCGGGGCGCGCAGCCGGACGCGATCAGGGCGTAGGCGAGGGCGCTGGCATGGGCGCGCGTTTGGGCGAGTGGCGACCGGACGCTCAGGCCAGCCGGCTGCGCATCAGGATCTCGGTCAGCGCGCGCGTGGGCCGGTTGGGCGAGGGCGCCGCGATCACGATGAATTCCACCTGCGGCAGCGGCGGCAGCCGCTGCGCGCCGGCCGGCGGCGCCAGACCGGCGGTGGACAGGTGCGACGGCTGCACCGTCACGCCCAGGCCGGCGCGCGCCGCCGCCTGGCAGCCCGCATAGCTGGTGCTGGTGCAGACGATCTGCCAGCTGCGTCCGGCGCGCGCCAGCGCGTCCAGCGCCAGCCCGCGCGTGACGCTGGGCTCGCGCAGCAGGATCAGCGGCAGCGGCGCGTCGGGATCCAGCGGCAGGCCTTCCTTGGCCTGCCACAGCAGCGCCTCCTTGTGCAGCGTCTGGCCGCGCCGGTCGCCGCGCCGGCGCTTGCCTATCATCACGTCCAGCGCGTTGTCGTCCAGCAGCTTGTACAGCTCGCTGGTGACGCCGATGCTGATGTCCAGCTCGACCTCGGGATGCGCCAGCCGGAAGGCGGCCAGCACGTCGGGCAGGGGCCCCAGCGCCAGGTCGTCGGACGTGCCCAGCCGCACGCGGCCGCGCAGCCGGGGCGCATCGAACAGGCGCTCGGCCCGTTCATGGGCATCCAGGATGATGCGCGCATGCACCAGCAGGCTGCGGCCGTCGCTGGTCAACGCCAGCGTGTGGGTGTCGCGCACGAACAGTCGCCGGTTCAGCGCCTGCTCCAGCTGGCGCACGTGTTCGCTGACGGTGGGCTGGGTCAGGCCCAGCCGCCGCGCGGCCTCGGTGAAGCTGGGCGCGGCGGCGGCGGTGGCGAAGGTCTTGAGCCAGAGCGGATTCAGCATGGCGGCCTGTCATAGGAAATTCCGATGACAGTCAAAGTAATCAATGGGCTTCACGATGGCAAGGGGCGCGCCTATAGTGACCGGGAACTGTCCTGGAACTTCCGCCATGCGCCGCTTTCTGCCCGATGCCTTCACCCTCACGCTGATCGCCACCGTGATCCTGGCCAGCGTGTTTCCCGCCGTGGGCAAGGGGGCGTCGTTCATGCTGGTAGCCAGCAACGTGGCGATCTCGCTGCTGTTCTTCCTGCACGGGGCGCGGCTGTCCACCGACGCCATCGTGGCGGGAGTGAAGGACCTGCGCCTGCATGCCTTGATCCTGGGCTGCACCTTCGTGCTGTTCCCGCTGCTGGGCCTGGGACTGCGGGCGCTGTTTCCCGGCCTGCTGACGCCCGGCCTGTGGCTGGGCGTGCTGTTCGTCTGCACGCTGTCGTCCACGGTGCAGTCCTCCATCGCCTTCACGTCGATGGCGCGCGGCAACGTGCCCGGCGCCATCTGCGCGGCCACCGCGTCCAACCTGCTGGGCACGGTGCTGACGCCGCTGCTGGTGGCCGTGCTGCTGCATCGCCAGGGTGGCGGACACGGGCTGGCCGACGCCGGCCGCATCCTGCTGCAATTGCTGCTGCCGTTCGCGTTGGGCAGCCTGCTGCGGCCCTGGATCGGCGCCTGGGCCCAGCGCAACAGCCGCGTGCTGTCCAAGGTGGACCGAAGCTCGATCCTGCTGGCCGTCTACACCGCCTTCAGCGAAGCGGTGGCGCAGGGCATCTGGCACGCCTTTCCGCCGCTGGACCTGGCCACCATGGTGCTGGTCAACGCGGTATTGCTGGGCGCGGTGCTGCTGATCACCACCTGGGGCGCACGCCGGCTGGGCCTGTCCAAGGAGAACGAGATCACGCTGGTGTTCTGCGGCTCGAAGAAGTCGCTGGCCTCGGGCATTCCGCTGGCGACGGTGCTGTTCGGCACGTCGCAGATGGGCATCGTGGTGCTGCCCCTGATGATCTTCCACCAGATGCAGCTGATGGTCTGCGCGGTGCTGGCGCGGCGCTATGCCGACCGGGACGCGCCGGCCGCCGGGGATGCGGCTCCGGCCCGGGTCTGACGCGGCCCGGGCCTGGAGCCGGCATTGCTGTCCGGCGCTCGAGCCTGGGACTGGCGTGGCCGTCCGGCGGCGGGGGACGGCCCGCGCTCAGGCGGCGTCCAGCGGGCGGATCTTGCCGGCGGGACGCCAGTAGACCGCGCCGTCGCGTTCCTGCACGTCCAGCGCCGTGAGGCGGCCGTTCTTGCAGGGGCCGCCCACGCACAGGCCGGTGTCGGGCTGGTAGGTGGCGCCGTGGCGCGCGCACATGATGAGGTCGCCCGCGCGGGTGAAGAAGCTGCCTTCCCAGTCCAGTTCCACGCCCACGTGGGCGCAGCGGTTCAGGTAGCCGTGCACGCGGTCCTGGTAGCGCACGAAGAAGGCCGTGGTCTGGCCGGCGGCATCGTGCACCGGCACTTTCACGCCCAGGCCGCCGTTCACCAGGTCGGCGGCGCTACAGACGAGGACTTCGGGGGCGGCGGGGGATTCCTGCATGGCGGGGCCTTGGATTCAAAGGGGGCGATCTTCGGATAGTGGGGGCGGGCTTGTCAATCCGCCGGGCTGCGCAGCTGCCGCGCCCACATGCCGGCGTAGATGCCGTCGCGCGCCAGCAGTTCCTGGTGGCGGCCGCGCTCGACCACCAGGCCGTCGGCCAGCACGATGATCTCGTCGGCGTCGGCCACGGTCGACAGCCGGTGCGCGATGATGAGCGTGCTGCGGCCCTGGCTGACTTCGCGCAGGTTGGCCTGGATCTCGCGCTCGGTGTGGGTGTCCAGCGCGCTGGTGGCCTCGTCGAACAGGAATACCGCCGGGTTCTTGAGCAGGGTGCGGGCGATGGCCACGCGCTGCTTCTCGCCGCCGGACAGTTTCAGCCCGCGTTCGCCCACCATGGTGCCGTAGCCGTCGGGCATGGCCATGATCAGGTCGTGCACATGGGCCAGCCGCGCGGCAGCCTCGATCTCGGCGTCGCTGGCGCCGGGGCGGCCGTAGCCGATGTTGTAGCGGATGGTGTCGTTGAACAGCACCGTGTCCTGCGGCACCACGCCGATGGCCGCGCGCACGCTCTGCTGGGTGACTTCGCGCAGGTCCTGGCCGTCGATCAGGATGGCGCCGGCGTCGGCGTCGTAGAAGCGGAACAGCAGGCGGGCGATGGTGGACTTGCCCGCGCCCGACGGGCCGACCACAGCCACGGTCTTGCCGGCCGGGATGCGGAAGCTGACGCCCTTCAGGATCGGCCGGCGCTCGTCGTAGCCGAAGCGCACGTCGCGGAATTCGACCTCGGCGCCGCTGACCGCCAGGTCGCGCGCGCCGGGGCGGTCGGCGATCTCGCGATCCTGGTCCAGCAGCTCGAACATGCGTTCCATGTCGATGATGGCCTGCTTGATCTCGCGGTAGATGAAGCCGAAGAAGCTGAGCGGCGAATACAGCTGCAGCAGGTAGGTGTTGACCAGCACGAAGTCGCCCAGCGTGTAGCGGCCCTCGGCGATGCCCTGGGCAGCCATCCACATGACCAGCGTCAGGCCCGCGGAAATGATGGCGGCCTGGCCGATGTTCAGGATCGACAGGCTGACCTGGCTGCGCACGGCGGCGCGCTCGTAGCGGCTGAGCGAGGCGTCGAAGCGCCGCGCTTCGTGCTCCTCGTTGCCGAAGTACTTGACCGTCTCGTAGTTCAGCAGGCTTTCGATGGCCTTGGTGTTGGCCTCGGAGTCGGTCTCGTTCATCTGGCGGCGGAACTTGGCGCGCCATTCGGTGACCAGCAGCGTGTACGCGATGTACAGCGTGACCGTGGCGCCGGTGGCCAGCGCCAGCCAGCCGTCGAACATGCGCCACAGCACCAGGCAGACCAGCCCGATCTCGAAGAACGTGGGCAGGATGTTGAACAGCAGGAAGGACAGCAGTGTCTGGATGCCCTTGGTGCCGCGTTCGATGGCGCGGTTCAGCCCGCCGGTCTGGCGCGCCAGGTGAAAGCGCAGCGCCAGCCCGTGCAGGTGGCGGAAGATCTGCAGCCCGACCGCGCGGATGGCGTGCTGGCCGACGCGGGCGAAGATGGCGTCGCGCAGTTCGGAGAAGATCAGCGACAGCACCCGCGCCCCGCCGTAGGCCAGGATCAGGCCCAGCGGCACCGCGACCGCGCCGGGCGCGCCCTGGCCCAGCGCGTCGACCGCGTGCTTGTACAGCACCGGCACGTACACGGTCGCGGCCTTGGCCGCGAACAGACAGAGCAGGGCGATGACCACGCGCGCCTTCAGGCCGGGGCGTCCGGGCGGCCATAGATAGGGGAACAGGGTGCGCAGGGTGGAAGAGCCGTTGCGGCCCTGGGGCCGCGTGGGAGTGGCAGGCATGAGCAGATGGAATAGGTGGTGGGCGCGAGAGGCGGGGCGGACCCGCCAGCGCGGCGCCGGCCGACTCGCGGCGGCCGGGTTTTGGGCGCCATTATCGGACAGCGGCGCTATTATCTGCCTGAAAACCCTGGAATCGGACTGCTATTCCAGGGCATCGCGATCCAGCATCGCACCGCGGGCGCAGCGCGACGGGCCCGCATTCCTTGTGTTACAGACCAGGGGCTCCGCCCGGCTGCGGTTCCTGGTCGCGCGGCCGGACCGCCAAGGCGGCGCCGCGAATCATGGAGGGGTTTATGTCGAAAGTACCCGCAGTCAAATTGAACGACGGGAACAGGATTCCGCAGTTGGGCCTGGGCGTGTGGCAAGTGCCGGACGAGCAGGCCGCCGTCAGCGTCAAGGAAGCGCTTGCCGCCGGCTACCGGTCCGTGGACACGGCCGGGATCTACCAGAACGAGGAAGGCGTGGGCGCGGGGCTGCGCGCGGCCGGCGTCGCTCGCAAGGATCTGTTCGTCACCACCAAGCTGTGGAACGACAAGCACGGCTACGACGACGCCCACGCGGCGATGGACGAGAGCCTGCGCAAGCTGGGCCTGGCCTATGTCGACCTGTACCTGATTCACTGGCCGGTGGCCGGCAGCGACAAGTTCCTGGAAGCCTGGCGCGCGATGGTCGAGATGAAGCAGGACGGTCGCGCACGCTCGATCGGCGTGTCGAACTTCACCGAGGCCAACCTGACCCGGCTGATCAAGGATTCCGGCGTGACGCCGGCGGTGAACCAGATCGAGCTGCACCCCGGATTCGCGCAGCGCGAGCTGCGTGCCTTCCATGAGCGCCACGGCATCGCCACGGAATCCTGGAGCCCGCTGGCCCAGGGCAAGGCGGTGCAGGAAAAGGTGATCCTGGAACTGGCGCGCAAGCATGGCAAGACGCCGGCGCAGGTCACGCTGCGCTGGCACCTGCAGAGCGACCTGATCGTGATTCCGAAGTCGGTCACGCCGGCGCGCATACGCGAGAACATCGACGTGTTCGATTTCGAGCTGTCGCGGGCCGACATGGACGCCATCGACGGCATCGTCGAGGGCGCGCGCCTGGGACCGGATCCGGAGCGCTTCGGCAAATGAGCGATGCGCGCCCGGCCTGGGCCGGGCGCGGCTGCGCGGGCGGGAACGCGCGTCAGCGTTCCAGCGGGAAGGCCCAGTAGCGCACGATCACGCCCAGCAGGATGGCCAGCGCCGTCCACGAGGCCCAGTGCCAGCCGCCGGTGCCCAGCAAGGCGGCCAGCAGGCCGAACACGCTGAGCAGGCCCAGCACGATGGGCGCGCCCCAGACGAACATGAAACCGCGGTTCTGCTTGCTCATGCGGGCGTCCTTTGCGCGGCGGCCGCCGCTTCGTGCTTGCGCATCAGGTCGGCGATGCGCGCCTCGGTGGCGCGGCGCCGCGCCAGCCACAGGTACAGGCCGCTGACCAGCACCACGATGGTGATCAGGTCGAGCAAGGCCCAGATGATCTTCAGCGGCATGCCGCCGTAGTCGCCGAAATGCAGCGGGCGCGACAGCTCCAGCGCGGTCAGGTACCAGGGCATGCGGGCCACGGTGGTGAGCGCGCCGGTCGCGCCGTCCACCAGCACCGGCGTGTTCAGGCGCGAGGTGAGCGGGGTGTCGCCGCGCATCCACACCAGGTAGTGGTGGGGGCTGCCGTAGGCGTTGCCGGGAAAGGCGATGAAGGAAATCTCGGTGCCGGGCATGGCCTGGCGCGCGGTGTCGGCCGCAGCCTGCACCGAGGCCAGCTCGGCCGGGATGCCCTGGCCCTTGTAGGGCTCCAGGATGCCGACCAGCTCGGTGGACTGCCACAGGCGGAACAGCGGCGTGGACAGCTCGTTGACCACGCCCGTCAGTCCCACCACGAAGGCCCAGACCAGCGTGACGATGCCCAGCAGGTTGTGCAGGTCCAGCCATTTGAGCCGGGTCGAGCGCGAGGCGCGCACCGTGCCGAACTCGAGTTTCTTCATGAACGGGCCATACAGCACCACGCCCGACACGATGGCCACGCAGAACAGCAGGCCCATGAAGCCCAGGAACAGCTCGCCCGGCAGGCTGGCGAACAGGTCCACGTGCAGCGAGAGCATGATCCCCATGAAGGAAAAGCGGTCCTGCGAGTAGAGCGGACCGTCCAGCAGCACGTCGCCGGTGCGCGCGTCCATGCGCACCGCGTGGCCGGAGGCCAGGCCGTCGCCCGGCTTCCTGGCCATGCCGACGAAGGCCTGCGGCTCGTCCGGATCGAAGGACAGGTAGTCGACCACTTCGGCGGGGTACATCGAGCGGGCCTGGGCCACCAGCTTGTCGAAGTTGGCGCGCGGCGTGCCGGCGGGCACGTCCGACAAGGGCTTGCCGTCATCCAGCCAATGCTCGATCTCGTGGTGGAACACCAGCGGCAGGCCGGTCAGACAGATGATCAGCAGGAACGCCGTACAGATCAGGCTGGTCCATTTGTGGACCACATACCAGGTTTTGATGGTGGAGGCGGAGGCCATGGGAAGGGAGGACGGCGGAGGGCCGCAAGCGCGGCCCTCGGGTGTGTCGGTGGGTTGGAAGCGGAACAGTATCACGAATAATAGCTATTCTCGTAGAGTTTTGTGTGACGCCAGCCATTTGCCGGCCCGCGCCTGTCGCGGGCGAGCCGGCGTCCGTCAGCGCGCGGTTCCAAAGCGGGTTAAAAAGTAAGCTTGGCGGCGCCGTGTGGACGGCGTCCGCCAGCCGTCATTGGCCGGGCCCGTGCCTGTCCGCCACCCTGGAACACCATGCAGCAGTCTTTCCTCAGAATCCCCCGCAATGCCTCCGGCCGCGACTTCGCGGTGGGCGACGTGCACGGGCATTTTTCCCGCCTGCGCCAGAGCCTGGACCGGCTGGGCTTCGATCCGGCGCGCGACCGGTTGTTCTCGGTGGGCGACCTGGTGGACCGGGGACCGGAGAACGAGCAGGTGCTGGAATGGCTGGAGCAGCCCTGGTTCCACGCGGTGCAGGGCAATCACGAGGACTACGCGATCCGCCACGTCCGCAGCGGCAAGGTGGACCAGATGAACTGGCGCGGCTATGGCGGCGGCTGGTTCCTGGACCTGCCCGAGGAGCGGCAGCGCGTGTACGCGCAGGCCTTCGAGGCCTTGCCCGTGGCGATCGAGGTGGAAACGCGCGACGGGGCGGTGGGGCTGGTGCACGCGGACTGCCCGGTGCTGTTCTGGCCGCGCCTGGAAGAGGCGCTGCGCGACCGCTACAAGCGCACCAGCGCGGTCTGCCAGTGGTCGCGCGACCGCCTGCGCCTGGTGGACCGCGCCGGCGTGCTCGGCGTGCGCGCCGTGGTGGCGGGGCATACGCCCGTGGCCGAGCCGCTGCTGCTGGGCAACGTCTATCACATCGACACCGAGGGCTGGAAGGATGGTTACTTCACCTTCCTGGACCTGGAATCGCTGCAGGCCTGGCCGCGCGCCATGGTGACCGAGCCCGAGTCGGCGGACGACGAGGCGGGCCAGGATCCGGCCTGATTCCTCTTCAAGACGGCTTCATATAGGCAGGACAGCGGGCGCCGGGCCAGACCCGGCGCCGCGTCGACTTACACGCGCGGCACGGGAATGGGCGGGAAGGCGGGGTCGCCGCCCGCGGGGGCCTGGCCCGGGGGCTGGCCTTGCGCGCGGCCCGGCACCGCGCCGGGCGTCGGCACGGGCAGCGGCTGGGCCACCGGCGCCTGGGCCGGCAGGCCTTGCGGCTGCGCCTGGTCCGGCTGGGCGATGGCGGGCTGTCCGGCGGCGGCCGGTCCCGCGCCGGGCTGACCCGCGCCAGGCAGCGCCGCGCCCGGCGTGGACAGCGGACGCACCGTGTTGTCGACGCCGCCGGTGGAGCGGTTGTTGTTGAGGAAATCGGTCAGCGCATCGCCCGAGGACAGGTCCAGCGAGGCCACCGCCTGGCCGGGCGGGAATTCACTGAAATAGAACTCGCCGTTGTCCACCAGCAGGCCGTCCGGGCGCGGCGCGGGCTTGCTTTCAGGCACGCCCTTGAGCACGGGCTGCATGTAGTCCAGCCAGGTGCTCAGGGCCAGGCCGCTGCCGAATTCGTTCGTGCCCAGCGAGCGCGGCTGGTCGAAACCCATCCAGACGGTGGTGGCCAGCGTGGGCGTGAAGCCCGAGAACCAGACGTCGACGGCCTCGTTGGTGGTGCCGGTCTTGCCGCCCACGTCGTTGCGCTTGAGCTGCTGGTGCGCGCGCGCGCCGGTGCCGCTGGTGGCGGCGTCGCGCAGGATGCCGTCCATGACCCAGGCGGTGCGCGGGTCGATCGCGCGCGCGGCGGCGTCGCCGGCGACCACGGGCTGGGCCTGCATCAGCACATGGCCCGAGCGGTCGGTGACGCGGTCGATCAGGAAGGGCGTGACGCGGTAGCCGCCGTTGGCGAACACGCTGTAGCCGTTGACGACCTGCAGCGGCGTGGCGCCGCCCGCGCCCAGCGCCAGCGGCAGCACCGCCGGCCAGCGCGCCTTGTCGAAGCCGAAGCGGGTCAGGTAGTCCTGCGCGTATTGCGGGCCGATGGCCTGCAGGATGCGGATCGACACCATGTTCTTCGAGCGCATCAGGCCCTGGCGCAGGGTCAGCATGGGCTCGTAGCGGTTGCCGTCGTTCTTGGGCGACCAGGCCTTGGAACCGGTCTGCTCGGCGGTCAGCATGAAGGGCTGGTCCGAGATCTGGGTGGCCGGCGTCAGGCCGCGCTCCAGCGCCGCCGCGTAGACGAAGGGCTTGATGTTCGAGCCCGGCTGGCGCCAGGCCTGGGTGGCGCGGTTGAAGGTGCCACGGTTGTAGTCGAAGCCGCCGATCATGGCGCGGATCGCGCCGTCCTGCGGCGCCATCGACACCAGCGCCGCCTGCAGCGCCGGCATGTTGATGATCTCCCAGCCGTCGCCGGCCTTGTGGATGTAGACCACCGAGCCGCGCCGCAGCCGCTGGCTGTCGGACGCCTTGGGGTTGAGCGCGCGCGCCACCACGGCCAGCGCCTTCTTGTCGGAGATCGTGATGATGTCGCGCGCGCTGCGGGCCACGGTCACTTCCGTCGGGCTGGCGGTCAGCACCACGGCGGCCAGCAGGTCCTCGCTGTCCGGCGTCTTTTCCTGCACGCCGTCCAGGATGTCGTCCAGCGCCTGGGCGTCCTTCTCGACGCCGTCGGGCAGGTCGATCTGGTCCTCGGGGCCGGGATAGACCGAGCGGCGGGTGTAGTCCAGCACGCCGTCGCGCACCGCGCGGTAGGCGGCTTCCTGCGCCTTGGAGTCGATCGTGGTGTAGACGTCGATGCCCTTGGAGTAGGTCTGTTCCTGGAACACGCCGTACATCAGCTGGCGCGCCAGCTCGGCCGGATAGTCGCCGTGGATGGCGAAGCCGCGCGGGCTGGCGCCTTCGGTGCCGCGCACGATCACGCGCTGCTTGAAGGCTTCCTCGGTCTGTTCGGGCGTCAGGTAGCCCAGCGCCTTCATGCGGTTCAGCACATAGTGCTGGCGGATCTCGGCGCGCGGGAAATTGGTGATGGGATTGAAGCGTGACGGCGCCTTGGGAATGCCGGCCAGCATGGCGGCCTCGGCCGGCGTGACGTCCGACAGCGGCTTGCCCAGGTAGGTGCGCGAGGCGGCCGCGAAGCCGTAGGCGCGGTGGCCCAGGTAGATCTGGTTCATGTAGAGCGCCAGGATCTCGTCCTTGCTGAGTTCGGACTCGATCTTGAAGGTCAGCAGCAGCTCGTAGAACTTGCGCGAGTAGGTCTTTTCCGACGACAGGTAGAAGTTGCGCGCCACCTGCATGGTGATGGTGCTGCCGCCCTGGCTCTTGGAGCCCTTGACCACGTTGGTCAGGATCGCGCGCGCCACGCCCATCCAGTCCACGCCGCCGTGGCGGTAGAAACGGTCGTCCTCGGCCGACAGCACGGCATTGCGCATGACTTCGGGAATTTCATCGAAGCGCAGCACGTTGCGGTGTTCTTCGCCGTATTCGCCGATCAGGACCTTGTCGGCCGTGTAGATGCGCAGCGGCACGCGCGGCCGGTAATCGGTCATGGCGTGCAGGTCGGGCAGGCTGGGCCAGGCCAGCGCCAGCGCCATGCCGAGCAGCACGGCGGCGCAGACGCCGGCGCCGGCCACGGCGACGCCGGTCTTGATCAGGAAGGGCTTCCAGGAGAAGCGCCGTTTGCCGCGAGGGGCGTCGGAAGAATGCTGGGGATTGCTCATTGCTGGCGATTCTAGGGCGTAACGCGATAGACCGGCTTTGCGGCGAATTGGTTTCGGTAACCAGACATGGCCGGGCCGGTCGGGGACGGAGTGGGGCGCGCTTGCGGGCTGGCCGCGGGGCCGCGGCGCCGGTGCGTCCGGGCGCTATTGTCGCCGATCCTTCCGGGGACAGGCTTAAGCGGCGCTGAAATTCGCCGCGCGCCGGACGCGCGTGGCCTCATGCGGGCTGAGCCGGCAGATAGCGTTGCGGCGGGGCGCCGAGCGCGCGCCGGAACATGGCGGTGAAGGCGCTGGCGCTGCGGTAGCCCAGGCTGGCCGCGACGCGCGCGACCGGCTCGCCCAGCGCCAGCCGGCAGACCGCGTCGGCCAGCCGCAGCTGCTGCACCCACTGGCGGTAATTCAGGCCCAGCTCGGACTGGAACAGGCGGATCAGCGTGCGCGCGCTGGCGCCGACCTCGTCGCCCCAGTCCTCGATGCTGCGCGACAGGCCCGGCTGGTCCAGGATGGCGGCGCAGATGGCCTGCAGCCGGCGGTCGCGCGGCCAGGGGATCTGGAAGGGCACCACGCGCGCGGCGGCCAGCTCCGATTGCACCAGCGCGGCGATCTGGCCCGCGCGGCCTTCCTCGGGATAGTCGATCGGCTCGGCGGTCAGCGCCAGGATCAGTTCGCGCAGCAGGCCGCCGACCTCGATCACCTGGCATTCGGGCCAATAGGCGCTGGCGGCGTCGGCGCGAACATAGAGCGAGCGCATCGACACCGCGCCCACCATCTCGACCTCGTGCGGCACGCCGGACGGCACCCACAGCGCGCGCAGCGGCGGCAGCGCCCAGAAGCCGCTGGGCGTGCTGACCCGCATCACGCCCTCGACCGCGTACAGCAGCTGGGCGCGCGGATGCGTGTGCGCGCCGGTGCGGGCGCCGGCGGGGAAATCCTTGGCCATGGCCGTGACCGCGCGCGGACGATCCTGGTAGTCCTGGGCATCGATGCTGCGGGCGGGGTCGGGAGCGGGGCGGCGGGTGGCCATGTCTGTCACTTCGAGGCGGGTGATAAGCACCCTGGCTCAGGTGCAAAACGCCTATTTTGTCACTTTCCCGACGAAAATTGGCAGATCGCTCCCGATCAACCTTCCTACACTGGCAAGCAGAGGCCGGCGCTTGCGCAAGCGCGGCCGGCCTCGCCGTCCACGTCCCGTTTTTCCAGACCCGCCTTTTCAGATTCCTGACCGCCCAGACATGAACGCTGCCCAGAATCCCGCCGTCGCCGCCGAGCCCGCCCCAGTCGCGGCGCCCGGCCCCGCGCGCGACACCGCCGCGCAGGACGCTTCCACCGCCTTCAAGGTGCTGGGCGCGATCAGCGTGGCGCACCTGATGAACGACATGATCCAGTCCATCCTGCTGGCCATCTATCCGATGCTCAAGGAAGGATTCAGCCTGTCGTTCTCGCAGATCGGCCTGATCACGCTGGTCTACCAGCTGGCCGCCTCGCTGTTGCAGCCCTTCATCGGGCTGTACACCGACCGCCACCCCAAGCCGTATTCGCTGCCGGTGGGGATGGGCTTCACGTTGGCCGGCCTGCTGCTGCTGTCGGTGGCGCCGACCTTTGGCTGGCTGCTGGTGGCGGCGGTGCTGGTGGGCACCGGCTCGTCGGTGTTCCATCCCGAGTCCTCGCGCGTGGCGCGCATGGCCTCGGGCGGACGCCACGGCCTGGCGCAATCGCTGTTCCAGGTTGGCGGCAACGTCGGCTCGGCGCTGGGGCCGCTGCTGGCGGCGCTGTTCATCATTCCGCACGGGCAGCGCAGCGTGGCTTGGTTCTCGCTGGCGGCGCTGTTCGGCATCGTTGTGCTGACCGGCATTGGCCGCTGGTACAGCGCCAACCGCGCCCGCCTGAAGCCGCGCGCGCGGCGCGACGGCGCGGCGGTGGAGCTGCCGCGCAAGCGCGTGCTGGCGGCGCTGGCGGTGCTGGGCGTGCTGGTGTTCTCCAAGTATTTCTACCTGGCCAGCCTGAACAGCTATTTCACCTTCTACCTGATCGACAAGTTCGGCCTGTCGACGCGCGAGGCGCAGCTATACCTGTTCCTGTTCCTGGCGGCCGTGGCCGTGGGCACGGTGGTGGGCGGTCCGGTGGGCGACCGCATCGGCCGCAAGATCGTGATCTGGGTGTCGATCCTGGGCGTGGCGCCATTCACGCTGATGCTGCCGCACGCCAACCTGTTCTGGACGGCGGTGCTGGTGGTGATCATCGGCGCGGTGCTGGCCTCGGCCTTCTCGGCCATCGTGGTCTATGCGCAGGAGCTGGTGCCGGGCAAGGTCGGCATGATCGCGGGCCTGTTCTTCGGCCTGTCGTTCGGCATGGGCGGGCTGGGCGCGGCCGCGCTGGGCCGGCTGGCCGACGCCACCAGCATCGGCTATGTCTACCAGGTCTGCGCCTACCTGCCGCTGCTGGGCGTGGTGGCGATCCTGCTGCCGAAGATGGGCGGCAAGCGCGCCTGAGAGACGTTGCCGCGAGCGGGCCCGGGTCCTTGCGGCCCGGGCC
>NZ_JCBANG010000037.1:0-55693 GCF_059760905.1 Achromobacter sp. 1011811831 | reverse complement strand
ATAATGCTTCGTCTTTTATTAGTCATCGCGCCCCCCCCCTCTCAGACCTCCTCTTTGTTTTACCCGCCGCCAGCGGAAGTGTTTAAAAAAACACGCCCCCCTCCCGGCCGCCCGCCAGGGCGGGCGCGGCGCCCCCGGCGGGCAGGCCCGCCGCCAGCTTCAGCAGGGTTCTGCGTTGCATCATCGCCATCGTCACACCTGCGCCAGGGCCTGGTCCAGATCGGCGATCAGGTCGTCGATGTGTTCGATGCCGATCGACAGGCGCACGGTTTCCTCGCGCACGCCGGCCTTTTGCAGCTCTTCGGGATTGAGCTGGCGGTGCGTGGTGGACGCCGGGTGCGTGGCCAGCGACTTGGCGTCGCCGATGTTGACCAGGCGGGTGAACAGCTGCAGCGCGTCCTGGAAGCGCGCGCCGGCCTCGCGGCCGCCCTTCACGCCGAAGGTGAACAGGCCCGGCGCCTTACCGCCCAGGTACTTCTGCACCAGGGCGTGGTCGGCGTGGTCCGGCAGGCCGGCGTAGTTGACCCATTCGACCTTGGGATGCTCGCGCAGGAAGCCGGCGACCTTGACCGCGTTCTCGACGATGCGGTCCACCCGCAGCGCCAGCGTCTCGATGCCCTGCAGGATCTGGAAGGAATTGAACGGCGAGATCGCCGCGCCGGTATTGCGCAGCGGCACCACGCGGGCGCGGCCGATATAGGCGGCCGGGCCGAAGGCCTCGGTATAGACCACGCCGTGATAGCTGATGTCGGGTTCGTTCAGGCGCTTGAAGCGGGCCTTGTGCTCGGCCCAGGGGAACTTGCCCGAGTCGATGATGGCGCCGCCCAGGCTGGTGCCATGGCCGCCCAGGTACTTGGTCAGCGACTGCACCACGATGTCCGCGCCGTGCTCGATCGGACGCAGCAGGTACGGCGATGGCACGGTGTTGTCGACGATCAGCGGCAGGCCGTGGCGGTGCGCCAGCTCGGCCAGCGCGGCGATGTCGGTGATGTTGCCCAGCGGGTTGCCGACGGACTCGGCGAAGATCGCCTTGGTGCGTTCGTTGATCTGCTTCTCGAACGAGCCGATATCGCGCGGATCGGCGAAGCGCGTGGTGATGCCGTACTGCGGTAGCGTGTGGGCGAACAGGTTGTAGGTGCCGCCGTACAGCGTGCTGGACGAGACGATGTTGTCGCCCGCCTCGGCGATGGTCAGGATCGCGTAGGTCACGGCGGCCTGGCCCGAGGCCAGCGCCAGCGCGGCGATGCCGCCTTCCAGCGCCGCGACGCGCTGTTCCAGCACGTCGGTGGTCGGGTTCATGATGCGGGTGTAGATATTGCCCGCGACCTTCAGGTCGAACAGGTCGGCGCCGTGCTGCGTGTCGTCGAACGCGTAGGCCACGGTCTGGTAGATCGGCACCGCCACCGCGCGGGTGGTGGGGTCGGGCCGGTAGCCGCCATGCACGGCCACGGTTTCCAGACGCCAATTGGGTTTCTTGCTGTCGCTCATCTGCTTCTCCTCGGAACGATTGCGTTGATGCGAAAGGTTTTCCTGGTGTGCTGTCCCGTAGGTACGTCCGCATGACGAAATTCATCCATAGACGTCAGGGCTAGGCGCAAACCGCAGTGATACCCGTAGGTATCACGAGGATTTGCAACGACGCCATGGCGGCTAGGGGTGGATTTCGTGCGGGCGTATCTGCGGGACAGCACACTAGACCCATCCGCGCGCGGCGCGCAGGATGCGGTCCACATCCTCGTGGTTGTTATAGGCGCCCAATGACAGGCGCACGTAACCATACTCCACAATGCTGGCCACCACCCCGGCCTCGGCCAGATGGGCCAGCGCGGCCGCCGGATCGGGCAGGCGCAGCGCCGTGGTGGTGCTGCGCATGGACGCGTCGGCCGGCGACACCACGTCCAGGCCCAGGCCGCGCAGGCCGTCGGCCAGCGCGCGCGACAATTCCAGCGCCCAGGGCTCGATGCGCGCCGGGTCGGCCTGCTCGATCAGGTCCAGCGCCCCGGCCCAGCCGGCGATGCCGGGGTAATTCAGATTGCCGGTCTCCAGCCGCCGCGCGTCCTGGCGGTCGGGCGCGGCGACGCACCACTCGGGTCCGGACTTGTCCAGCGACAGGCCGCCGGACGGCCCCAGGTACGGCGGATCCAGCGCGTCCAGCAGCGCCGGCGACAGATGCAGGAAGCCCACGCCCAGCGGGCCGAGCAGGCCCTTGTGCGCGCCGCAGGCGAACGCGTCCACGCCCCAGTCGTCGACCCGCGCGCGCAGCAGGCCGGCGCCCTGTATGCCGTCCACCACCAGCCAGATGTCCCGGGCCGCGCAGCGCCGGCCCAGTTCCGCGATGTCGCTGCGCAGGCCCGTGGCGTACTGCACCCAGGACAGCGCGACCAGCCGCGTGCGCGCATCCACGCGCGCCCAGATATCGTCCACGGTATAGCGATGTCCGCCCGACGAGGCCACGCGCACGTCCACGCCGCGCCGGCGCAGGCTCAGCCACGGCAGCGCGTTCGAAGGATGCTCCTGGTCGTCCACGACCAGGTTGTCGCCTTCCCGCCAGGGCAGGCCCTGGGCCACGGTGTTCAGCCCCTCCGTCGTGTTCTTGGTAAAGGCCAGCCGGCGCGCGTCGCCGCCGATCAGCCGGGCCAGGCGCGCGCGCAGCGCGTCGGCATCGGCCAGCCAGCCCGGCTTGTCGCTGCGCGCATGGGCGATGCCGTCGAAGAAATCGGCCACCGCCGAGGCCACCTTGGGCGACAGCGGACTGGTGTAGGCGATGTTGGCGTAGACGCGGTCCCGCGTGATGGGAAAGAACTGCCTGAACTCATCCTGCCAACGCATGCGCCATCTGCTCCACAACAAGAAAGGACCGGCGCCAGCGCCGGCGGGCCCGCCACGGGGAACGAGCCTCGGATGCTGGGAATTGTAGGGACGTGAACACGATAACGATAAGGCTTAGTGCTCATATCCATATGACGAGACAGTCGCTCGGTTCCCGCGTGGCCACACCTAGAATGCATGCCTTTCTTGCATACGACGAATACAGGGCAGGCATGAAGGCACGACGCATCGGCATCAATTTCCTCATCAAGGCCACCACGGGCGCGGCGGCGGCGCTGGCCATGGCCGGCGCGGCGCAGGCCGGCCCCACGGTGGACGCCATCAAGAAGCGTGGCGAGCTGGTCTGCGGCGTGAGCCAGGGCTCGGCCGGCCTGTCCATCGCCGACGCGCAGGGCCGCTGGACCGGCCTGGACGCCGACCTGTGCCGCGCGCTGGCCGCCGCCGTGCTGGGCGACGCGTCCAAGACCCGCTTCGTGCCGCTCAGTTCGCAGCAACGCTTTCCGGCGCTGCAAAGCGGCGAGATCGACGTATTGAACCGCAACACCACCATCACCTCGGGCCGCGACGCCGGCCTGGGCATCGTCTCGGCGGGCATCGTGTTCTACGACGGCCAGGGCTTCATGGTGCCGAAGAAACTGGGCGTCAAGAGCGCCGCCGAACTGGACGGCGCACAGGTCTGCGTGCAGCCGGGCACCGTCAACGAACAGAACCTGGTCGATTACTTCAAGAAGCGCAAGCTGTCGTACCGGCCGGTGGTGATCGAGAACCTGGTGGAGCTGGAACAAGCGTTCTACGCGGGCCGCTGCGATGTCTACCTGTCGGACGCGTCCACGCTGGCCGCCAGCCGCGCCGCGCGCGCCGCCAATCCGGACGACTTCGTCATCCTGCCCGAGCGCATCAACAAGTCGCCGCTCGGCCCCTTCGTGCGCCAGGACGATCCGAACTGGAGCGCCATCGTGCGCTGGACCGTCAACGCGCTGGTGGCCGCCGAGGAACTGGGCGTCACCGCCGCCAACGCCGACAGCCAGGCGCAGGGCGCGGACGCGCAGGTGCGCCGCCTGCTGGGCGCGGAGCCCGGCATCGGCAAGAGCTTCGGCCTGGACGAGCAATGGGCGCGCAACGCCATCAAGGCCGTGGGCAACTACGGCGAGGTCTGGAACCGCAACCTGGGCGCGGCCACGCCGCTGAAGCTGGAGCGCGGGCTGAACGCGCAATGGAACCAGGGCGGCCTGCTGTACTCGCCGCCGTTCCAATGACGCGCGCTGGCGCCGTCCGGCGCGCGCCTTCGGCGCGAATCGGACGCGGCGCGCCATGAGCGCGCTCGCCCTGCCGGCCGCGCCGCGCCGCTGGCCCGCCGCGCTGGCCTGGATCCTGGGCCTGGGCGGGCTGGCCGCGCTGCTGGCCCTGCAGATCGAATCCGTGCAGGCCGCGCGCGGCGTGCACGGCGGCTTCGGCTTCCTGTTCCAGGCCTCGGGCTTTCGCATCTCGGAAAGCCTGCTCGATGTGCTGCCCGAGGATCCCTACTGGATGTCGCTGGCGGCCGGCCTGGTCAACACGCTGACGGTGGCGCTGGCCGCCCTGCCCCTGGCCACGCTGCTGGGCGTGGCGCTGGGCCTGGCGCGCCTGTCGCCCGATCCGGTGGCGTCGCGGCTGGCGGCCGTCCTCATCGCGCCGCTGCGCAACACCCCGGTGCTGTTGCAGCTCTTCGTCTGGTACGGCCTGCTGCTGCGCCTGCCCGACGCGCGCCAGGCCTGGGAGCCGCTGCCGTCGGTGCTGCTGTCCAATCGCGGACTGGCGCTGCCGGCGCTGCACGGCTGGCTGCCACAAGCGGCCTGCCTGCTCGTCGCCCTGTTGATCGCGGGCTGGGCGATTCGACGCCGGCGGCTCGCGACGGACGGCCCCCCGCATCGTGGACGCGTTCTGCTCGTCCGCGTCACGCCCTGGCTGGCGCTGGCCGGCCTGCTGCTCGCCTGGACCCTCCTGCCCGCGCCCATCGTCGAACTGCCAGTCCGGCGCGGACTGGGCCTGCAAGGCGGCTGGCAGCCCAGCATCGAATTCGCCACGCTGGTGATCGGCCTGTCGGTGTTCCATGCCGCCTATATCGCCGACATCGTGCGCGCATCGGTGCGCGCGGTGCCGGCGGGGCTGGTCGAGGCCGGACAGGCGCTGGCGCTGTCGCGCCTGGACATCCTGCGCCTGGTCGTCGCGCCCAACGCCGCGCGCGTGGCGCTGCCGCCTTACGCCAACCAGTGCCTGGCGCTGATCAAGAACAGCACGCTGGCCATCGCCATCGGCTACCAGGACCTGATGGCCGTCATCAACACCGCCATCACGCAGACCGGCCTGGCGCTGGAAGGCATCTCGCTGGCGCTGGCGGCCTATCTGGGCCTGGCCCTGGCGCTGGGCGGCGCGCTGTCCGCGTGGAACGCCCGCAGCGCCCGGCATGGTCCTGGCGATCTGCACGGCGCGCGCCTGGGCGAACGCCCCGCGCTGCTTGCCGCCCTGGCGGGGCAAGGCGGCGGGCCCTGGGCGCGCCGCCTGGCCAGGACGGCCGTGCTGCTGGCGGCGCTGCTCGCCGCCGGCTCGCTCGCCGACTGGGCCTTGCTCAACGCCGTCTGGCGCGGCGACGCGGCGGCCTGCGCGCAAGCCGCCGGCGCCTGCTGGGCCGCCGTGGGCGAGAGCCTGCCATTGCTGTTGTTCGGCGCGATGCAGCCGGCGCATCGCGGCCCCGCCCTGGTCGCCTGCGCCGCGCTGCTGCTGGCGGTCGCTGTGGCGCTGGGCGCGGGCCGGCTGTCCGGACGGGTACGCGCCGGCGTCGGCATCGCCGCGCTGGCGCTCGCCGCCGGCGCGCTGTCCGGCTGGCCCTGGGGCGGCGAGGCCATCGGCCCGCTGCGCTGGGGCGGCCTGCTGGTCACGCTGATCCTGGCGATCGCGGCGCTGCTGGCCGCCGTGCCGCTCGCGGCCGGTCTGGCGCTGCTGCGCCGCTCGTCCAGCCCCGCCGGCTCGTTCGCCGCCGCCACGCTGATCGAGACCGTGCGCGGCGTGCCGCTGGTGACGCAACTGCTGTTCGCGTCCTTCGTGCTGCCCATGCTGCTGGGCGGCGGCGTGTCCAAGTTCAGCATGGCGCTGGCCGCGCTGACGCTGCACACCGCCTGCCTGCTGGCCGAGGTGCTGCGCGGCGCGCTGCAGGCCATCCCGCCGGGCCAGATGGCGGCGGCGCGCGCGCTGGGCATGGGCTCCGCCCTGGCCTACCAGGCCGTGATCTGGCCGCAGGCCCGGCGCATCGCCGCGCCGGCCGCGCTGGGCGTGTTCGTGGGCGCGGTCAAGGATACCTCGCTGGTCAGCATCATCGGCGTGTTCGACGTGCTGGGTGCGGCCAAGGCCGTGGTGGCCGGCACGGCCTGGCGGCCCTATCACGTCGAGGTCTACCTGGCGGTGGCCGCGCTGTACTTCGCGGCCAGCCTGGCGCTGTCGCGGGTGGCGCGGGCGATGGAAACGGGACGGCTCTGAACGGCCGGCCTCAGAAGCGCTCGTCGAGGATCGCCGGCAACACCAGTTCCCGCACGAAAGAGGCATCGGACAGGCTGAGCAGCGCGCGCACCATCGCCACCACATCGTGCACCGGCGCCAGCGTGCCCTCGCCGCGCCGGCTGGCCTCATCGCGCGCCACCGCCAGCCCGTCCTCGGTGTTCAGGTAGCCCAGCTGCAGGCAGGTGACCGCCAGCCGCTGCGCCCGGAAACGCTCGCGCAGCGCGTCGGCGATACCCGACAGCGCCGCCTTGGACGCGCCGAACGCCACTTCGGGCCGGCCGCTGCGCGGCAGTCCCGAGGTCGAGCCGGTCAGCACCAGCTGCGGCTTGGCGCGCCCCAGCAGGCGCGGGATCAGCCGTTGCAGCAGCAGGATCGTGCCGGTGATGTTGATGTCCAGCAGCCGCGCGATCTGTTGCGGCGAATCGGCCAGGAAGTCGTAGTCGTCGGTGAAGGCCTTGTCTTCCCACACGCCGACGTTGTAGAGAATGGCATCCAGCTCGGCCGGCGCCTGCTCGGCGATGCGCGCGGCGGCGGCCTCGGGGTCGGACAGGTCGGCCTCGATCCAGCGCAGCGCGCAGGACGGCGCCACCGTCAGGTCCGTGGGCGTCTTGCGCGACACGCCGATGATCATTTCCGCATCCTGCCCCAGCCCTTCGGCCAGGGCGCGGCCCAGGCCCTTGCTGGCGCCCACGATCAATATCTTCATGCTGTGCTCCGTTGCTGTGTCGGCCCGAGGATATAGCACGACTGGCGGCGCGGACGCGTCAAGCCCCCGCGCCACTGTCGGTCATGCGAACCGACCGTCCCAGGCTCAGGCTTGCGGCCTCCCCAGCGCGCCCAGCTTGTCCAGCCAGGCCGGGCGCGGCGAGGCGTCCAGCCAGTTCTTCACGATCAGGCCGAGCTCGGTGTCGCCGGAGATCCGCAGGCGGCGCTGGAAGAACAAAGTGTCGGCGTCCATGTCCGCGCGCATCAGCGCCAGGAAGTCGGCCAGCCTGGCGCCCAGTTCCAGCTCGGCCGGCGCGCCGTCCCACACGGGCCGGAACGCGCCGCCGCGCACGGCGAAGCAGCTGCGCAGGCCAAGGTCCTCGACGGTGATGGCGAAGCGCCGGCCGTCCAGCTCGGCCGGCGGCGCCAGCCATCTGAGGCGACGCGCCAGCTCCAGCCCGGCGGTGAAATGCAGCGACACGAGCGGCGCCGGCAGCTTGCGGCCCAGCCGGGCCAGCAGCGCGGGCGGCGCGGGCAGGCTCAGGTTCATGCCGGCTCCCGCAACAGATCGATGCCCGCGTGGCCGTAGTAGTAGCCGTTGCAGCGCTCCATGCCGGCGGGCGGCGCGACCTCGGCCCGCTGCGCGCCGTGGCGCGTGGCATCCAGCGCCGCGATGGCGGCCTGCGTGCCGGTCGATTGCGGGCTGACGCGCAGCACGCCCGCGCCCATCACGGCCAGCTCCATCGCCTGGTCCAGCAGGTCCAGACAGGCCGCCGACTGCACCTGGATACCGTTGATGGCCAGGAAGTCGCGCGATTCGCGCGTGCGCAGGTCCAGGCCGTCGGGATGCTCGATGCAGCGGAAGCCGCAGTCGTCCTTCTTCAGCCGGAAATGGCGGGCGGTGAAGCAGCGCGCCGAGAAGGCCAGCGCCATGCGGCCCCACACCATGACCTCGCACTCCAGCGCGGCGGGTTTTTCCGCCAGCAGGCGCGCCAGCGTGGCGCTGTCCATTTCCAGCGGCGCGACGAAGCGTACCGCGCCTCGGCTGGCCAGCCAGTCCAGCGTGCCGCCGTGATAGGCATTCATGTGCGGCCCGGCCACGAAGGGACGGCCGGCCAGGTGGCGCATCGCGCCGACCTCGCCGGCCTCGATCAGGAAGTCCTGCTGTTCGCACAGCTTGCGCAGCGCGCTGGCCTCGGAGCCGGTCTCGATCAGGGTGCGGCCCGACAGCACCACGGTCTTGCCGGTGGCGCGCAGGTCGCGCGCCAGGTCCAGCCAGTCCTCGGCGCGCAATTCGCGGCGGCGGCTGCACACCGTCTCGCCCACGTAGATGATGTCGGCCGGGCCATCGGCCAGGTCGGCGTAGAAGTCCAGCGTCTGCTGGCGCGGCCAGTAATACAGCAAGGGGCCGACGGAGATGCCAAATGCCGGGGTTGCGTTCATTTCCATGGACGTTCGAATGCGCCTTGGGTGACTTGGGAGCCCTCGGCATGGCGCGCCAGCATGGCGTTCCATTCGGGGCGCGGAGAGAAGCGCGCGGCGTCGGCGTGCGCGCTGTCCAGCGCGGCGCGCAGCGTGGACACCACCTGCGTCACATAGGCCGGGCTGCGCTGCCGCCCTTCGATCTTGACGGCGGACACGCCCATCTCGGCCAGCCGGGGCAAGAGGCCGATGGCGTTCAGGCTGGTGGGTTCCTCCAGCGCGTGATCGTCGGCGCCATCGACCTTGAAGCGGCCCTTGCACAGCGTCGGATAGGCGGCCGGCTCGCCCGGCTCGTAGCGGTCGATCAGGATGCCGTTCAGGCGCGCGTCCATGCGGCCCTTTTCCTCCACCCAGCGCACCGCGTGCGCGGGCGAACAGACGCCCTTGTTGTTGGGGGAATCGCCGGTGGCGTAGGACGACAGCAGGCAGCGGCCCTCGGCCATCACGCACAGGCTGCCGAAGCCGAACACCTCGACCTCGACGCTGACCTGTCCGCAGATGCGGGCGATCTCGGCCAGCGTCAGCACACGCGGCAGCACCACGCGCTTGATGCCGAACTGCTCCTTCATCAGCTCAATGGCGTCGGCGTGCGTGGCCGAGCCCTGCACCGACAGGTGCAGCCGCAGGTCGGGATAGCGGTCGCTGGCATAGCCCAGCAGGCCCGCGTCGGCCATGATCACGGCGTCCGCGCCCAGCGAATGGGCCGCGTCCACGGCCGCGCGCCATTCCTCGCCGCGCCCGGCCTGCACGAACGTGTTGATGGCGAAAAGGACCTGTCGCCCGCGCGCATGGGCCAGCTCGACGCCGGCGCGGATGTCGTTTTCGGTGAAGTTCAGCCCGGCGAAGTTGCGGGCATTGGTGGCGTTCTTGAGGCCCAGGTAGACCGTGTCCGCGCCCGCCTCGATAGCGGATTTGAGCGCGGCCAGGCTGCCGGCCGGAGCCACCAGTTCCATGGGTGAGGTTCGCGTTTGCATGCCGGCCAGTCTAGGGGCCGGTGCCGGGCGCGGCCTTGTCGCAGATCAAACGGCGGCGGGCCGACGTTTGCGGCGGATCAGCCCGTCGGCGCGCGCGCGCGCCGCGCGCTCATTCCTCGACGTGCAGCCCGTGTTCCACCGCGTACACGGCGACCTGCACGCGGCTGGTGAGATTGAGCTTCTTCAGCACATTCTGCACATGGATCTTGACCGTGCTTTCGCTGACGTCCAGCTCGCGCGCGATGACCTTGTTGCTGGCGCCGCGCGCCAGGTACTGCACGATCTGCGTCTCGCGCGCGGTCAGCCTGTGGCGCTCGCCCTGCCCCGCCGGCTGCGCGCCAGCCTGGGCCTGGCCACGGAACTGCTCGACCAGCTTGGCGGTCATGCTCTGCGCGATGACCGGCTCGCCGCCCGCCGCGCGGCGGATCGCGCTGGTCAGCGCCTCGGCGTCGATGTTCTTGACCAGATAGCCGCGCGCGCCGTCGCGCAGCGCCTGCCCCAGCTCGTCGGCCTCTTCCGACACGGTCAGGATGATGACCGCACAGGACGGCAGGTCCTGCACCAGCAGTTGCAGCGTTTCCAGGCCGGACAGGCCCGGCAGGTTCAGGTCCAGCAGCACCACGTCGGGCTTGAGTTCCTTGGCCCGCTTCAGGCCCTCGACGCCGTCGCCGGCCTCGGCCACGATCTCGAAATCGGACTGGCGCTGCAACAGCAGGCGCAGGCCCGAGCGGAACAGCGTGTGGTCGTCGACAAGAAGGATTCGGATGGACATGGTATTGCGTCGTTCAGTTATGGAAAGCACCGGCGTGCAGCGCTTCGGGGGTGGGCTACCCCTCCCCTTAGGCGGCCTGGCGTTCGGCGCCGGGCAGGGTCAAGAGGACTCGCGTGCCCTGGCCGGGCCGCGATTCGAGTTTTATGACGGCGCGCAGGCGCGCCGCGCGTTCGCGCATGATGTGCAGGCCGACATGCGCCTCGCCGCACGCGGCCACTTCCTCGGCGTCATAGCCCTGCCCGTCGTCGCTGATGCTGAGCACGAAATCGCGCCCGTCCTCGACCTCGACGCGCACGCGCGCGGCCTCGGAATGCTTGCGCACGTTGGACAGCGCTTCCTGCAGGATGAACAGCACCTGCAGCTGCTGGTCCGGCGCCAGCGGCGCGCCCTGGCGCTCGCCCACGGCCAGCTCGGTATCCATGCCGGTCTGGCGGCGGAAGCGGTCCACGGTGTCCTCGATCGCCACGTATAGATCGCCCTGCGACAGCTTGCTGCGGAAATTGGTCAACAGCTCGCGCACGTCCTGGTAGCTTTCATCCACGCCGGTACGCAGCAGCGGCAGGATTTCCTCGACCTCGGCAGCGTCGCCGCGCTTGACCGCCCCGTCCAGCATCTGCAATTGCAGGTTCAGGAAATTCAGGCCCTGCGCCAGGCTGTCGTGCAGCCCCTGCGCCACCAGGCCGCGCTCCTGCACCACCGCCAGCTGCCGCGCCTGGGCGCTCAGGCGACGGTTGTCCAGCGCCACGCCCAGATGCTGTCCCAGCGTTTCAAGCAGCTGCGATTCGGAAGGCGCGAGCTTGCGCTGGCTGCGGAAATGCAGCGAATACGAGCCCAGCACCTCGTCGCGCGCCACGATGCGGAACACCGCCACGCTGGCAAAACCCTCGCGCTGGCAGTTCAGGTCCAGGCTGGGCGGCGCGTGGCGGAAGTCCTGGATCACGATCACCCCGGCCTTGCGGGTGGCGACGCCGCAATAACAGTCGTCCACGCGCATGCAGTGTTCGGATTCCACCAGCGCTTCCGACAGGCCCACCGACACCATCAGGTTGAGCTTTTCATTGTTCGGGTCGAGCGCGCGGATGCTGCCGCCCTCGGCGTCGAATTGCAGCATGACGCGCCGCAGGAAACCGTCGCACAGCGCCTCGATCTCGTTGGGCTGGTTGAGGAAGGCCGCCATGTCGTAGAGCGCGCCGATGTCGCGGTTCTGCGCCGCCAGCTGGGCCGTCTTCTGCTCCACCCGCTGCTCCAGGCCGGTGTACAGCCCTTGCAGCTCGTCGGCCATGCGGTTGAAGCCGCGCGCCAGCACGCCGAACTCGTCGCGGCTTTCCACCGGCAGCCGGGTGCTGAACTCGCGCGCCGCCATGCGCTGCAGGCCGTCGCGCAGGCGCAGCACGGGCGAGATGATCCACAGGTACAGCAGATAGATCATGGCCAGCGTGCCGGCGCTGGCGATCGCCGCCAGCACGCCCTGCGACAGCCGCAGCATCGTGGTCTTGCCGGCGTTGTCCTGCTCGATCATGCGCACCAGCGTGTCGGCCTTGGCCACGAACTCCGGCAGCGTCTCCAGGTAGTAGGCGGCGTCGGGCCTGCCCAGGGCGCGCATGGCCGAGGGCTTCATGATCTCGCGCCAGTAGCCGGCCACCTCGCTCCACTGCTTGCGGATGTCGGCATCGTTGGGAATGAACAGCGGCCTGGCCGGATTGCCCCTGGCCAGCCGCGCGATGGTCTCGTCCATGAGCAGGATCTGCTCATCGGTGCGCACCTTGCGGCCTTCCTGCGGCCGCATCAGCTCCACCGCCACGCGGTTGGCGCGCATGCGCAGGCTGCCGGTATCGTTGATGGCCGCGCCCGCGCCTTCCAGCTGCCAGGACAGCCACAGCGTCCAGCTGATCATGGACAGCACCACCACCAACGCGGCCAGCGAGGTGGCGATGATGCGCGTGGACAGGCGATGCCGGGGTGACGGCAGGCCGCCGGGGTCGGTTCTGGAATCGATAGGGGTCATGAATGTCTTGCTTGCCGGGCCGGCATGGCGCCAGTGTAGTCCTTCGGCGGCCGGTTACAGGTTGGCCCTGTTCCTGCCCCGGCGGGGGAAAAACCTAGGCTTTCCCCGGCGCCAGCCCCAGCGTGCTGCAAATGAACGCCGCCACCGCGTCCGGCTCGTTCAGCGGCAGGCATGGCAGCGTCGTATCTGGCGCCGCGTCCGTGACCACGGCCAGGAAACCGCCGTCCTCGGCGTGCAGCGCCGGCTTGCCCAGCGCCGGCCGGTAGACCTCGAGGCGCGGGATGGCGGCCTGCTTGAAGCCCTCCACCAGCACCAGGTCGGCCGGCGCCAGCCGTTCGAGCTGCTGCGCCAGCGTGGGCTCGGGCCCGCCGCGCAGCTCGTGCACGATGGCGTAGCGGTACGGCGAGGCCACCATCACCTCGTGCGCGCCGGCCTGGCGAAAACGCGCGCTGTCCTTGCCGGGCGGCTCCATCTCGAAATCGTGATGGCTGTGCTTGATCACGCTGACCGCCAGCCCGCGCGCACGCAGCAGCGGCAGCATGGCTTCGATCAGGGTGGTCTTGCCGCTGCCGGAACGGCCGGCGATGCCGAAGACTGGGGTCATGCAAGCTCCGTGAACAGGGGGCAGACGATGGGCAGGAAGCCGTCCGCGCGCTGCGAGTATGCCAGCAAAGCGCCCGCCACCAGGTCGAAATACCAGCCATGCAGGGTCAGCGTGCCGGCCTCCAGCGCCCGCCGCACGCAGGGCAGCGACTCCAGGTTGCGCAGCGAGATCAGGATGGACGCCTGTTCGCAGGCGCGCCGGCGGTCGGCGTCCGGGGCGTCCGGCATCTGGTTCAGCACGCGCTGGCGGGCCGGCTCGGCGATATCCATCCAGCGGTTCAGGTAGTCCGGCTCGCCGGCCGTGCCGGCGGGTCGCTCCATCAGCGCCCGGATGCCGCCGCAATGCGCGTGGCCCAGCACGATGATGCGGCCGACCTTGAGCTGGTCCACCGCGAACTGGATCGCGGCCAGCACGCCGTGATGGCCCTGGTCGCGGTCGGCCGGCGGCACCAGGTTGGCGACGTTGCGCACGGTGAAGATGTCGCCGGGATCGCAGCCCAGCAGCATGGCCGGGTCCACCCGCGAATCGCAGCAGCCGATCAGCAGCGTGCTGGGATGCTGGCCATCGCGCAGGTTGCGGTAGAGCGACGGCGCGGCCTCGTAGTACTGGTACTGGAAGCGCTGGAACCCGTCGATGAAGCGTTCGATATCGCGCATCTCAGCCTCCCGTCTGCGCCATGAAGCGCAGCACGCGCTCGGGCCGGGCGTTGAAGTCGTGCCGCTCCGGCTTGGCAGCGATGCCGGCCAACAGCGCGCCGCGCAGCTCGGCGTCGCTGGCGCCGGCGCGCAGCATGCGGCCCAGCGGGACCTGGTCTTCCTGGCCCAGGCACAGGTAGAGCGTGCCGTCCGCGCCCAGCCGCACGCGGTTGCAGGCGGCGCAGAAGTGGCGCGACATGGGCGTGATCACGCCCAGCACATGGGTCCGGCCATCGGCGGTCCAGTAGCGCGCCGGGCCGGCGCCGCCGGCCGCCAGCGCCGGCACCAGGCCATGACGGGCCGCCAGCCGCGCGCCCAGCGCGTTCAGGTCGACATGCTCATGGGCGCGGCCGCAGTCGCCCATGGGCATGGGCTCGATCAGGCGCAGCACGAAGCCTTGTTCGCGGGCATAGGCCAGCAACCGCTCGACCTCGTCCTCGGGCGTGGCGGCATGCACCACGCTGTTGAGCTTGACCGGCGCGAAGCCGGCCTCGCGCGCGGCGCGCAGCCCGTCCAGCACGTCGGCCAGGCAGTCGCGCCCGGTGATGGCCTGGAAGCCGGCGGCGTCCAGCGTGTCCAGGCTGACATTCAGGCGCTGCACGCCGGCCTGGCGCAGCGAGCGCGCATGGCGCGCCAGCCGCGTGCCGTTGGTGGACAGCGACAGGTCGCGCAGGCCCGGCATGGCCGCGATGGCCGCCGCCAGCCCGGCGACGCCGCCGCGCGTCAGCGGCTCGCCGCCAGTCAGGCGCACCTTGCGCACGCCGTTGTCGACGAACAGGCGCACCAGCCGCACCATTTCCTCGTGGCTGAGCCAGTTGGCCGGAATCTCGGCGCCCTTGTAGTCCTTGGGCAGGCAGTAGGTACAGCGCAAATCGCAGCGGTCGGTGACGGAGACGCGCAGATAGTCGATGCGGCGGCCATGGCCGTCGACCAGACCGGCGCCCGCGCGCGCCGACGCGGGCGAGGACGGGGCGCCGGGCGCGACGGCAGAGGCACTGACGGATGCAGCAGCGGATTCAGAAACAGACTCAAGAACAGACGGGGGCTTCATGGCGCGCTCCCGCCGCCGAACACGCGCTCGGGCTCGCCATCGTCCAGGTCGATGCCCTCGACGCTGGCGCGCCCCACCAGCAGCTTGAGGTACTGGCGCCAGGCCGTGTCCCGGCTCACCGAGGACAAGGCATGGGCGATCTGCTGCGCCACCTGCTCATAGGCCAGCATGCGCCCTTCGATGCGGCGCGTGACGCGCACGATGTGCAGGCCGTGGCGGGTTTCCAGCAGCTGCGGCAGCAGGCCGCCGGCGGGCAAGGCGAACACGGCGCGCTCGAACTCCGGCACCGTGTCGCCGCGCCCGAGCTGGCCCAGGCTGCCGCCGACCGCGGCCGACGGACAGTTGGACTGCTCGCGCGCCACCTCGGCGAAGCGCGACGGATCGGCCATCAGCTCGTCCAGCACCACCTTGGCGTGGGCGCGCAGCATGTCCAGGTTCACGCCGGGCGTGACCTGGAACAGGATATGGTCGGCCTCGATCAGCTCGCCCACCATGAAGCGCTCGGGATGGGTCTGGTAGAAGCGGCGGCAGGCGGCCTCGTCGGCCTCCGGCGCCCTCGCCTCGCTGGCCAGCAGCGCGCCGATGGCGACTTCCTCGTCCTCGGCGTCCAGCCCCTGCCGGCCGGCCTCGTCCAGCAGCACCCGGCGCAGCACCAGCGCGGTGATGGCGCTGCGCATCGGGTTGCTGGCGTCGGCGTGGCGCGGCAATTCGCGTTCAAGATCGGCGTCGTTCAGTTCGACGCCATTGACGATGACAGGCATGTTCGACTCCTTCGTGTTCCGGGACGCGGCTCAGCGCGGACGCACCAGCTGCCAGGCGCGGCCCAGGTAGCCCAGCGAGGCAAAGCCGCTCCAGACGTGCACCAGCCGGGTGAAGGGAAAGATCACGAACAGCGTGAGCCCCATGAACAGGTGCGCCTTGAACACCGGCGAGACGCCGGCGATGTGGCTGGCGGCGTCGCCCTGGAAGGTGACGATGTGCTGCGCCCAGGTCATCAGGCTGACCATCACCTCGCCGTCCATGTGGCCGGCGGACAGCGCGATGGTCGACAGGCCCAGCAGCAGCGTGACCAGGATCCAGAGCAGCAGCAGCTTGTCGCCCGGCTTGGTGGTGGCGGCGATGCGCGGATCGCTCATGCGGCGGTGGATCAGGATCAACAGGCCGATCAGGCAGAGCCCGCCCATCACGCCGCCGGCCACCATGGCGACCATCTGCTTGAGCGAATGCGACACGCCCAGCGTGTCCCAGACCACCACCGGCGTCAGCAGGCCGACGGCGTGGCCGAAGAACAGGCCCAGGATGCCGACGTGGAACAGGATGTTGCCCAGCCGCAGGCGGCCGTGGTGCAGCAGCTGCGAGCTGTCGGTCTTCCAGGTGTACTGCTCGCGCTCGAAGCGGACCAGGCTGCCCAGAAGAAAGACGGTCAAGGCAATGTAGGGATAGATGCCGAAGAAGAACTGGTTCAGGGTATTCATGATGCGTGTTCCTGGCAGCGGTCAGCGGGCGGCCGTCCCGCGGGGGTAGAAATGCACCGCGTGCGCGCCGCCCTGGGCGGCCGGGCGCAGCAGCGGCTCGATGCCGTCCGGGCCGGCGCCGAAGGTCTCCATGGCCTCGTCCATGTCGCGCACCGGCGCCTCGGTCTGCTCGCGCGGCGTCACGGCGGACAGGTCGCGCAGCACGGCGAAGATGCAGGCATAGGGGCTGTCGCCCCGCGCCAGCCGCGAACCGATGGCGGCCAGCACGTGGATGGCCTCGTCCAGCAGCGCCTGGGCCTGGTCGGCGTCGATCACGCCCAGGAACTCCAGGAACAGCGGCACGTGGTCCGGCAGTTCCGACACCACGGGTTCAAAGCCATGGTCGCGGTAGGTCTGCAGCAGGTCCACCATGGCCTGGCCCCGGTCGCGGCTTTCGCCGTGCACATGCTCGAACAGGTGCAGCGAGTGCGAGCGGTTGCGGTCGAAGGTGGCGACGTAGGTTTCCTGCAGCGGGATCAGGTCCTGCCCGCCCAGCCAGGCGGTCAGGGGCTCCAGCGTCTCGCCGGCCCAGGGGTGGTCGGCCAGCGCGGCGTCGATCTCGGGCAAGGCGTCCAGCAGTTCCTGCTCGGGGTAGCTGAGCAGCGCGGAAAGCAGTCGGTACAAGCTCATCGTGTTCTCCTTTGCTCAGGCCGCGGCGGCCTTCTTGCGGGACTTGGGCATGTCGATGAAGATCTCGCTGCCCTGCGGCTTCTTGCCGAACAGCGAGCCCTCGGACACGCCGCCGGAGCAGCCGTTGCCGAAGGTGAAGCCGCAGCTGCCCTTCTCGTTGAAGCTGTCCTCGACCATTTCCTTGTGGCTGCTCGGCACCACGAAGCGGTCCTCGTAGTCGGCGATGGCCATGATGCGGTACATGTCCTGCACGGTGGCGTCGTCCAGGCCGACCCGGGCCAGCAGCTCGCTGTCCAGTTCGCCGTGCACGGTCTCCGAGCGCTTGTAGGCGCGCATGGCCAGCATGCGCTCCAGCGCCAGCAGCACCGGCTCTTCCTTGCCCGCCGTCAGCAGGTTGGCCAGGTAGCGCACGGGGATGCGCAGGCTGGACACGTCCGGGATCATGGCGCTCTTGCCCACGGTGCGGGTCGGCATCTTGCCGGACTCGGCGGCCGTCTGGATCGGCGACAGCGGCGGGATGTACCAGACCATGGGCAGCGTGCGGTATTCCGGGTGCAGCGGGAAGGCCACGCGCCATTGCACGGCCATCTTGTAGACCGGCGACTTGCGGGCGGCCTCCAGCCAGGACTCGGGAATGCCCTGTTCGCGCGCGGCGGCGATCACCTCGGGCGAGTGCGGATCCAGGAACAGGTCCAGCTGCGACTGGTACAGGTCCTGCTCGCTGGCCACGGCGGCGGCGCGCTCGATCTGGTCGGCGTCGTACAGCATCACGCCCAGGTAGCGGATCCGGCCCACGCAGGTCTCGGAGCACACGGTCGGCTGGCCGGCCTCGATGCGCGGATAGCAGAAGGTGCACTTCTCGGCCTTGCCGCTCTGCCAGTTGTAGTAGATCTTCTTGTACGGGCAGCCGGAGATGCACATGCGCCAGCCCCGGCACTTGTCCTGGTCCACCAGCACGATGCCGTCGTCCTCGCGCTTGTAGATCGAGCCGGACGGGCAGCTGGCGACACAGGCCGGGTTCAGGCAGTGCTCGCACAGGCGCGGCAGGTACATCATGAAGGTGTTCTCGAAGGTCGAGTACATCTCCTTCTGCACGCCCTCGAACAGCTGGTCGCGGCTGCGCGCGCTGAATTCGCCGCCCAGGTCGTCTTCCCAGTTCGGGCCCCAATGGATCTTGTCCATCTTCTTGCCGGTCAGCACCGACACCGGACGCGCGGTCGGCGGCGTCTGCGACAGCGGCGCGTTCTTCAGGTGCTCGTAGTCGTAGGTGAAGGGCTCGTAGTAGTCGTCGATCTGCGGCAGGTTCGGGTTGGCGAACAGATTGGCCAGGATGCGCAGCTTGCCGCCCTGGCGCGGTTCCAGCTTGCCGCTGGCCGTGCGGTTCCAGCCGCCCTTCCACTTGCCCTGGTTCTCCCATTCCTTGGGATAGCCGATGCCGGGCTTGGTTTCCACGTTGTTGAACCAGGCGTACTCGACGCCGTCGCGGCTGGTCCAGACGTTCTTGCAGGTGACCGAGCAGGTATGGCAGCCGATGCACTTGTCCAGGTTCAGCACCATGCCGATTTGGGCGCGTATCCTCATGATTGCTTCTCTTCTTGTTGCGTTTCAACCAACGGGCCTTCCAGCCAGTCCACTTTCTTCATCTTGCGCAGCACCACGAATTCATCGCGGTTGGCGCCCACGGTGCCGTAGTAGTTGAAGCCGTAGGCCTGCTGCGCATAGCCGCCGATCATGTGGGTGGGCTTGAGCACGGTGCGGGTGACGGAGTTGTGGATGCCGCCGCGCTTGCCGCTGGTCTCCGCGCCCGGCACGTTCACGATCTTTTCCTGGGCGTGGTACATCAGGCACATGCCCACCGGCACGCGCTGGCTCACCACCACCCGCGCGGTCAGCGTGCCGTTGACGTTGAAGACCTCGACCCAGTCGTTGTCCACCAGGCCGGCCTGCTTGGCCTCGGCCTCGGAGATCCACACGTGGGGGCCGCCCCGGCTCAAGGTCAGCATGCGCAGGTTGTCCGAGTAGGTGCTGTGGATGCCCCACTTCTGGTGCGGCGTCAGCCAGTTCAGCACCAGCTCCTTCTCGCCGTTCGGATAGCGGCCCAGCATGGGCGCCACCGTCTTGGTGTCGATGGCCGGCTTGTAGACGCAGAAGCCCTCGCCGAAGTCCAGCATCCAGCGGTGATCCTGGTAGAACTGCTGGCGGCCGGTCAGGGTGCGCCATGGGATCAGCTCATGCACGTTGGTGTAGCCGGCGTTGTAGCTGACCTCCTCGCTTTCCAGGCCCGACCAGGTCGGCGCCGAAATGATCTTGCGCGGCTGCGCCTGGATATCGCGGAAGCGGATCTTGTCGTGCTCGCGGCCGATCGCCAGGTGGGCGTGCTCGCGGCCGGTGATCTTGCTCAACGCCTCCCAGGCCTTGACCGACACATGGCCGTTGGTCTCGGGCGCGAAGGTCAGGATCATCTCGGCGGCGTCGATGGCGGTGTCCAGGCGCGGACGCCCCTGGCTCACGCCCGGCTCGCTGACGCTGTCGTTGATGCCGGCCAGCTCGTGCACTTCGTGCTCGGTGTTCCAGTTGATGCCCTTGCCGCCGTTGCCCAGCTTGTCCAGCAAGGGGCCGACGGAGGTGAACTTGCGGTAGATGTCGTTGTAGTCGCGCTCGACCACGACCATGTTGGGCGCGGTCTTGCCCGGCACCAGGTCGCACTCGCCCAGCTTCCAGTCCTTGGGCTCGAAGGCCTGGCCCAGTTCTCCCGGGGTGTCGTGCATCAGGGGAGCCAGCACCAGGTCGCGGCGCTTGCCCAGGTAGGGGCCGCCGATCTCGCTGAAGCGCTTGGCCAGCAGCTTGTAGATCTCCCAGTCCGTCTTGCTTTCCCACAGCGGCTGCACCGCCTCGCTGAGCGGGTGGATGAACGGATGCATGTCGGACGTGTTGAGGTCGTCCTTCTCGTACCAGGTGGCGGTCGGCAGCACGATGTCGCCGTACAGGCAGGTCGTGCTCATGCGGAAGTCCAGCACCGTCAGCAGGTCCAGCTTGCCCTCGGCGGCGTCGTCCTCATAGGCGACCTCGACCGGCTTGATGGCGTCGGCCTCGTCGCCGAACACGGCGTTCTGCGTGCCCAGCAGGTACTTCAGGAAGTACTCGTGGCCCTTGCCGCTGGAGCCCAGGATGTTGGAGCGCCACACGAACATGTTGCGCGGGAAGTTGGCCGGATCGTCCGGGTTCTCGCAGGCCATCTGCAGCGCGCCCGACTTCAGGCCCTCGACGGCGTGCGCCACCGGGTCCTTGCCGGCGGCCTCGGCCTCGGCCACCAGGTCCAGCGGATTGGTGCGCAGCTGCGGCGCCGACGGCAGCCAGCCCATGCGCTCGGCGCGGGCGTTCAGGTCGATCATGCTGAGTTCGCCGTACTTGCCGCGGTCGGCGGTGGGGCCCAGCACTTCCTGCACGTTCAGCTTCTCATGGCGCCACTGGCTGGTGTGGGCGTAGAAGAACGAAGTGCCGTTCATCTGGCGCGGCGGGCGCGCCCAGTCCGAGGCGAAGGCCAGCGGCGCCCAGCCGAACTGCGGCCGCAGCTTTTCCTGGCCCACGTAGTGCGCCCAGCCGCCGCCGCTCTTGCCCACGCAGCCGCACATCATCAGCATGTTGATGATGCCGCGGTAGATCATGTCCATGTGGTACCAGTGGTTCAGGCCGGCGCCGACGATCACCATGGACTTGCCCTGGGTGTCGTGCGCGTTCTGCGCGAACTCGCGCGCCACCTGGATCACCTGGGCGCGCGGCACCGAGGTGTGCTTTTCCTGCCAGGCCGGGGTGTAGGGCACGTCGTCGTCATAGGACGTGGCGACATTGCCGCCGCCCAGGCCGCGATCCAGGCCGTAGTTGGCCATCTGCAGGTCGTACACGGTGGCGACCAGCGCGTCCGTGCCGTCGGCCAGGCGGATGCGGCGGGCCGGCACGTTGCGCGTCAGCAGCTCGTCGTGCTCGCCGCCGAAGTACGGGAAGCCCACGCCCACGACCGCGTCGGCCTGGTCGATCAGGGACAGGCGCGGCGTGATGTCGCGGCCGCTGCCGCCATCGCGCGCTTCCAGATTCCAGCGGCCGACCTTCTCGCCGCCGTTGACCGCGCCCTCGCCCCAGCGGAAACCGATGCTGCCGTTGGGCGCGACCAGGTCGCCGCTGTCCTCGTCATAGACCAGCGTCTTCCAGTCGGGATTGTTCTGCTCGCCCAGCGCGCCATCCAGGTGCGAGGCGCGCAGGAAATGGTCGGGCACATGGCGGCCGTCGCGCTCCTTGAGCAGCACCAGCATGGGCATGTCGGTGTAGCGGCGCACGTAGTCGCGGAAGTAGTCCGAGGCGCCGGACAGGTGGAATTCCTTCAGGATCACATGGCCCATGGCCATGGCCAGCGCGGCGTCGGTGCCCTGCTTGGGCGCCAGCCAGATGTCGCCGAACTTGACCATTTCGCCGAAGTCGCTGGACACGGCCACGGTCTTGGTGCCCTTGTAGCGGACCTCGGTGTAGAAGTGCGCGTCGGGCGTGCGGGTCTGCGGCACGTTCGAGCCCCAGACCATCAGGTAGGTGGAGTTGTACCAGTCGGCCGATTCCGGCACGTCGGTCTGCTCGCCCCAGACCTGGGGGCTGGCCGGCGGCAGGTCGCAGTACCAGTCGTAGAAGCTCAGGCAGGCGCCGCCCAGGAGGCTCAGGTAGCGCGCGCCGGCGGCGTAGCTGACCATGGACATGGCCGGGATCGGCGAGAAGCCGATCAGGCGGTCAGGGCCGAACTTCTTGATGGTGTAGGCGTTCGCGGCGGCGATGATCTCGGTGGCCGTGTCCCAGTCAGCGCGCACGAAGCCGCCCAGGCCGCGCACGGCCTTGTAGCGCTTGGCGCGGACCGGATCCTGGCTGATCCATTCCCAGGCCGCGATCGGGTCCATGGTCTTGCGGGCCTCGCGCCACATCTCGATCAGGCGGCCCCGGATCATCGGGTACTTCACGCGCTGGGCCGAGTAGACATACCAGCTGTAGGACGCGCCTCTCGGACAGCCGCGAGGCTCGTGGTTGGGCAGGTCCGGGCGCGTGCGCGGGTAGTCGGTCTGCTGCGTTTCCCAGGTGATCAGGCCGTTCTTGACGTAGACCTTCCACGAGCAGGAACCGGTGCAGTTCACGCCGTGGGTCGAGCGCACGACCTTGTCGTGCTGCCAGCGCGCGCGGTAGGCGTTCTCCCAGCGGCGGTCCTCGTTGACCGTCTCGCCGTGCCCGTCCGCGAAGGTGGACTTCACCCTGGACATGAACTTCAGGCGATCCAGAAAATGACTCATTGTTGCTCTCCAAGAGCGCCGGCCCGGCCGGCGCATGCTGCTTGCTCTGCTTACGAATCCACTTTAGGCCCGGGGCGCCGCGCCCGCCATTGCCCGCAGGCACAGGTCGGGCACGGCAGAATGACTAGTCACCCCGGTCATTGCTCAGCACGGCACCGGCGCGTTGCGGCGCGCGTACTGCCACCAGGTGATCAGCACGCAGGTGGCGTAGAAGGCGATGAAGCAATAGAGCGCCGCCTGCGCGCCGCCGGTCAGCTCCAGCGAGGTGCCGAAGCTGCGCGGGATGAAGAAGCCGCCATAGGCGCCGATCGCGCCCGAGAAGCCCAGCACCGCCGCCGATTCCTTGGCGGCCTCGGCCAGCGCCTGCTTGCGCCCGGCCTCGCCACGGCCTTCGGCGGCCAGGGTGCGTTCGCGCAGGAAGATGACCGGGATCATGCGGAAGGTCGAGCCGTTGCCCACGCCGGTCAGCGCGAACAGCACGATGAACATGGCCAGGAAGCCGTTGAAGTCGCCGCCCTGCCCGTTCACCGGCATGAACATCATCACGCCCAGCACCGCCGCGATCATGCCGACGAAGGTGAACAGCGTGACGCGCGCGCCGCCCAGCTTGTCGGACACCCAGCCGCCCAGCGGCCGCGTCAGCGAACCCACCAGCGGCCCCAGGAAGGCATAGGCGGTGGGATCGACCTGCGGGAACAGCGTCTTGGTCAGCATGGCGAAGCCGGCCGAGAAACCGATGAAGGAGCCGAAGGTGCCCACGTACAGCCAGCACATCAGCCAGTTGTGCTTGCGCTTGAAGATCACCGCCTGGTCGGCGAAGGACGCGCGCGCGTCGGCGATGTCGTTCATGCCGAACCAGGCCGCCAGCGAGGCCAGCGCGATCGGCAGGACCCAGATGAAGCCGGCGTTCTGCAGCCAGATGTTGGTCGCCGCGCCCTTGACCATCGCCTGCTGCGGATCGCCGCCCAGCGCGCCGAACATGCCGGCCGAGATCGCCACCGGCACGGCGAACTGCACCAGCGACACGCCCAGGTTGCCGATGCCGGCGTTCAGGCCGGTGGCCAGCCCCTTCTTTTCCTTGGGAAAGAAGAAGCTGATGTTGGCCATGCTGGAGCTGAAGTTGCCGCCGCCCAGGCCGCACAGCAGCGCCAGGATCAGCAGCGTCGGATAGGAGGTGGACGGATCGCGCAGCGCGAAGCCCATGCCCAGCGCCGGGATCAGCAGCGAGGCCGTCGAGATGGCGGTCCACTTGCGGCCGCCGAACACCGGCACCAGGAAGGAATAGAAGATGCGCAGCGTGGCGCCCGACAGCGCGGGCAGCGCCGTCAGCCAGAACATCTGGTTCTTGGACAGCATGAAGCCGGCGCGGTCCAGGTTGACCACCACCACGCTCCACAGCATCCAGATGCTGAAGGCCAGCATCAGCGCGGGGATGGAGATCCACAGGTTGCGGTTGGCGATGCGCGCGCCGGTCTGTTGCCAGAAGCCGGGATTCTCCGGCTCCCAGCGCTGCAGGACATGAGTGGACATAGGGTTCTCGCTAGAAGGGAGGAATCAGGCCGGCTGGCGCCGGGCGATGGCCGCGCTTTCGGGCCGGAAACTGAAGTGCATGAAGATGAGCGACACGCAGACCGTGCCGTACAGCAGCATGAAGGCGCTGGAGCGCACGCCGGTCAGGTCCAGCAGCACGCCGAACAGGATGGGCAGGATGAAGCCGCCCAGGCCGCCGGCCAGGCCGACGATGCCGGACACCGCGCCGATGTTCTGGCCGAACTCGTCCGAGATGAACTTGAAGACCGAGGCCTTGCCGACGGCCATGGCGATGCCGACCACGAACAGCAGCACGGTGAAGGGGATGGGACCGAGCGCGATCTCGAAGCTGCGCGGGCCGGCGGCGGTCATGATGGTGAACTGCGTCTGCGGGTAGCTGAGCAGGAAGAACGCGACCCAGCACACCCACATCACCCACCAGGTGGTCTTGTAGGCGCCGTAGCGGTCCGAGATCCAGCCCCCCACCGCGCGCAGCACGCCGCCCGGCAGCGAAAAGCAGGCCGCCAGCAGCGCCGCCAGCTTCATGTCGAAGCCGTATTCGCCGATGTAGTACTTGGTCATCCACAGCGCCAGCGCCACATAGCCGCCGAACACCACCGAGTAGTACTGGCAGTAGCGCCACACGCGCGGGTCCTTGAGCATGGCGAACTGGGCCTTCAGGCTGGCGCCGCCCGTGACGCGGTGCGCCGGATCGGACGACGAGAACAGCCAGAACAGCACCGCCGTCACCAGCAGCGCCACCGCGTACACCTGCGGCACGATGACCCAGGCGCCGCCGGCGGCCGCGATCAGCGCCGGCGCCACGAACTTGGTGATGGCCGAGCCGGAGTTGCCGGCGCCGAACACGCCCATGGCCAGGCCCTGCTTGTTGCGCGGAAACCAGCGCGCCACATAGGGCGTGCCGACCGAGAACGAGCCGCCCGTCAGGCCGACGAACAGCGCCAGCACCAGGAAGTGCCAGTACTCGGTGGCGTAGGACAGCAGCCAGATCGGCACCACGGCCAGCAGCATCAGCACGAAGAACACCGGACGGCCGCCGTAGCGGTCGGTCCAGATGCCCAGCGGCACGCGCACCAGCGAGCCGGTCAGCACCGGCATGGCGGCCAGCAGGCCGAATTCCGTCTCGGACAGGCCGAGCTGCTGCTTGATGGGGATGCCCAGCACCGCGAAGATCATCCATACCGCGAAGCAGATGGTGAAGGCGAAGGTGCTGGAGACCAGCACGCGCATGGGCGCGCCGGGCCGGGTATGACTGGGTGATGCTGTCATGGTCGTTCTCGCTTTGCTGACGGATCTATCCGACGAATACATGCGCTCAGACTAGGGACACCCCGCCGCGCGCGCCATTCGCCGGCCGACCATCCGGCCGCGCCGATGTGACTAGTCACCCCTTGCCCGGAAGTCAGGTTTGCGCCAGATCAAATCCACGCGCTGGCGCGGCTTGCGGGCCGGCATTAATATGCATTTGAAATACACCTTAAAAGCCGGCCCCGCCGGTTCCATGCACAGGGCGCCCCACGGCGCGTGTCCACCATGAGCAGCCTGCTTTCCATCGACGAACCTGTCCGCGCGCCCGCCCGGCCCCGCCCGCAATGGCGCGCCTTCACCGAAATGGGTTTCCGCCCGCTGTACCTGGCCGGCTGTGCCTGGGCCATGATCTCGGTGCTGCTCTGGGTCCACGCGCCTTCGCTGCTGCGCGGCGAATTGAACGGGCTGGCCTGGCACGCGCATGAGATGCTGTGGGGCTTCGTCGCCACCATCGCCGTGGGCTTCCTGCTCACGGCCGGCGCCAACTGGACCGGCCGCAATCCGCTGCGCGGCAACGCGCTGGCCGCGCTGTGCCTGGTGTGGCTGGCCGCGCGCGCGGGCTACCTGGTTCCCGGCCGTCCGGCCTTCCTGCTGGCGGGCATCGCCGACCTGGTCTTCTTTCTGTGGGGCGCGGCGGCGCTGGGGCGCTCGGTCTGGCTGACGCGCAACAAGCGCAACTACGGCGTGCCCTTGCTGCTGGCCGCGCTGGCATCCGCCCATGTGCTGTACCTGACGGCCGCCGTCTCCGGCGACTACCTGGGCCTGATGCGCTACTTCAATGCCGGCCTGCTCAGCATGGCCGTGCTGACCCTGCTGATCGCCCGCCGCGTGCTGCCCTTCTTCGCCAAGCGCGCCGTGGCCGGCCTGGATATTCCGCCGCATACCAGGAGCGGCCACTGGCAGCTCGCGGCCGGCGTGGCCGCCATCGTGCTGCTGCTGGCCGGCGCGCCCAAGGGCGCCGCGCTGGCGCTGGCCGCCAGCGGCCTGATCGCGCTGGTCCAGTGGCTGGCCTGGAAACCCTGGGCCGCGCGGCGCGTGCCGCTGCTGTGGATCCTGTACGCCGGCTACCTGGGCCTGAGCGTCGGGCTGCTGGTCGGCGCGGCGCAACTGGCCGGCCTGGTCGTGCGCGTGGCCTGGCCCGCGCATGTGATCGGCGTGGCCGGCTTCTCGGTCATGATCCTGGGCATGGTCACGCGCACCGCGCTGGGCCACCTGGGCCGTCCGCTGCAGACCGACCGCAGCATGGTGCTGAGCTACGCGCTCATCATCCTGGCCGCGCTGCTGCGGCTGGCGGCGCTGCTGCCGTCGAACGCCGTGACGGGTCTGCTGCACGCCTCGGCCACGGCCTGGGCGCTGGCCCTGGCGCTGTATTTGTGGCGTTTTTTCCCGATGATGATCCGGCCGCGCGCGGATGCGGGTGGGCAGGCGGCGCCGGTGTTGCGGATCAAGCCGGTGGTGGCGCCGCGCGGGTGAACGCAGGGGTTCGCGCCGCTACCCGCGCTTCAATCCAGGCCTCCCCCTTCGGCCGCTCAGCCGTCTCGCGCTCGACAGTACGCTACCGTCCCGCGCCGATGCCGGCAACGGCGGCCGCCCCGGCATCGGCCCGCGCCAGCGCCGGCAAAGGCAGGCCCCGCCCCCACCCCTGCGCCAGCGCCTGGATGCCTTGCAGCGGATCGCTGGCGCGCACGCGCGCGTCGCGCTCCCGGCAAGCCTGCGGGTCGGTGATGAACAGCTCGCGCGCGAAGTACCTTGCCTGCCGCGTGATGGCCTCCGTCTTCTCCCGCCGCAATCCGCCGAACCGTTCCAGCGTCTGCTCCAGTTCCGCGCCGGGCCCCATGGCCGGATCCTCCAGGCAGCGCGCCAGATGCCAGGCATCCTCCAGCGCCTGGCAGGCGCCCTGCCCCGACGTGGGCAAGGGCGCGTGCGCGGCATCGCCCACCAGCAGCACATTGCCGCGATGCCAGCGGGCCAGCGGCTCCAGGTCGTGCACCGCGATCAGGCGCAGGGCCCGAGGCGGCGTGGCATCGATGACCGCGCCGATGGGATCGGGCCAGCGCTCGAACAGTCGGCGCACCTTGCGCCACTCGCCGTCCCGCGCGGCGGCCGCCCAGGCCCGCGCCTGCTCCAGCGTCTGCGCCTGCGCGCCCGCCCAATAGGCCTTGCGCCGCCCCAGCGCCACGATGCCGACGCGCTCGCCATGCCCCCAGTAATCGTGGATCGAGGCGCCGTCCACCAGGTCGCGCGCGCTTTCGGCCACGCCGATCCAGTTGACGAAGCCTTGATAGACCGGCGCGTTGCCGCCCGCCACGTGGGCCCGCGCCACCGAGGACATGCGTCCGTCCGCGCCGATGACCAGGTCCGGGCTCAAGCGCCCGCCGTCCGCGAAGTGCACGACGGCCCGGCCATCCGGATCGTTGGCGATGGCCGTGGCCTCGCGGCCGAACGCCACCGCCACGCCCGCTTCTCGCGCCCGCCGGAGCAGCACCGCTTGCAGGTCCGTGCGCAGGATGGCGCAAGTGGGATACCCCATCAGGCGATCCAGCGGCCCGATCTCCTGGCCGCCCAGCGACCTGCCCTGGGCGTCGTAGCGATGCATGGCGGCGGGCGTGCCGCCCAGCGCCAGCGCCTCGTCCAGCAATCCCAGATCCGCCAGTACGAAGCCGGCATTCGGCCACAGCGTCACGCCCGCCCCCATCGTGGCCGGCGCCGGGCGGCGCTCGTAGACCCGGGGTTCATGTCCGCGGCGCGCCAGCGCCAGAGCCGAGGCCAACCCCGCCACGCCGCCACCCAGAATCGCGATATCCATGCTTGCCATCTCCCGTACAGACGCGCTCTTGCGCAAAGCCGTCATGCTAGATTGCGCCACCTGTGATAACCAGAGTGCGAAAATGCAGTTCTCAATGACCTGAAACGGGATAATCCATGCCCAGCAAGCTGGACCTGAACACGGTGCGCGTCTATGCGGCCGTGGTCGATGAACAGAGCTTCGCCGGCGCGGCGCGCCAGCTCCAGTTGCCGGCCTCCAACGTCAGCCGCCACGTCGCCGCGCTGGAACGCAGCCTGGGCGTGCGCCTGCTGGAACGCAGCACCCGCCACCTGCGCATGACCGAGGCCGGCCGCCTGCTCTATCAACGCGCCAAGCCCCTGCTGGACACGCTGGCCGCCACCGCCGAGGAACTGGGCGCCGGCGAACAGGCATTGCGCGGGCCGCTGCGCATGTGCATGCCCGGGGAAGCGCCGCTGTTGCTGGGCCAGATCATCGCGGAGTTCTGCGCCAGCCATCCCGGCGTCGAGCTGCAATGCGACACCCGCATGGCCGGCGAACAGGCGTTGCGCGAGGACATGGACCTGGCCATCGTGTTCCATCGCGGCGACCAGGAAGACAGCACGCTGGTCACGCGCGAATTGGCCAGCCTGCCCAGCCTGGTCGTCGCCGCGCCCGGGCTGATCGCCCGCAGCGGCATGCCCACGCGCACGGCGCAGCTCAAGACACTGCCCTGCATCACGACCTTGAGCGCCTTGCAAGGACAGCCCTGGCGGTTCGTCGACGCCGCGGGACGGATGGTGAAGGTGCCGGTGCGCAGCCGCTACCGCGTCAACAGCGGCGCGCTGGCGCTGGCGGGCGCGCGCCAGGGAATCGGATACGCGATCCTGGCGGCCGGTCCCTGCCAGGAGGATCTGGCGGCGGGCCGGCTGGTGGAAGTACCTCTGGAATTGCGGCCGGCGCCCTTGCAGCTGCTGGCCGTGTACGGCCATCGGCATTCGGCCAGCGCGCGTATTCGTACCCTGCTGGACCTGATCAAGCGGCGCTTGGATGAGATGGCGCCGGCCAAGGCCTGAGCGCCGCCCCGCCCTATTGCACCCGCACGGGCATGCTGCAATCCGAGAAAAAGACCTCGCAGGTGCCGCCGCTGTCACGGTTGCACTGATTGAGCGCCTGCTCCGTGGCTTGCTCCAGCGTGGCCGCGAACTTGGCGACCGCCCAGTTATTGCCCCAGACGATGACGCCGCATTGATTGGCGTAGGAGATTTCCAGCTTGCAGGCGCCGCCGCCCTTCTGCCGGCAGATCGCCACGGCATCGTCTTCCGCCTGCCGCCGGCCGGGCCGGCTGCCCGCGACCCCGGTCTTGCCCGAGACGGGATCGAAGGCGATCGCCCCCCAGCGCTCCTCCCAGCGAACGGGCGGGGGAGCCGGCTGCTGCGGCGGCTGGGCGCCGCCGGGAACTTGGTAGAGGCCGGGAATGGGAATGCACTGGGCGGTGCCCAGCGCGGCCATGGTGTATCCGTCGGGACAGCCTTGCTCGGCCGCCGCCGGACGCATGGCGGCCAGCGCAAGGGCGAAAACGGCGAATGCCAGGACGAGAAAACGCTTCATCGGGATGCCCTTGTGATGGTCGATGGGTCGTGCTGCGCGGATACTAGCAATCAGCGCGGCCAGCGGCAATATGCGCCGCCGGGCATCCCGGCCCGGCTGGACGGGCGGGTCCGTGGATCCGTCCTGGCGAGCGCGCCAAGCGTCGGCGCCTACCAGGGAAATGGCGGTTCGATCCTGAACTCCAGGCCGGCCTCGGCAAGCGTCTCCTGCATCGGCGCGACCTCGTAGGCGAGCCCGGTGAACACCAGCCCTTCCGGCGCTTGCAGCAGTGTTCGCGCCTGCGGCATCGCAACGCCCGCCAGGCTCGCCACCGCCCGCAGATGCGCGTTGTTGTCGACGTCGCCCGCGATCACGGTCACTCGGTAGGAAGTCGCATCGTTCAGGAAGTCCGGCAGGCAGGTGGTGACCACGGCCCAGGAGCATAGTGTGCAGAACATGCCCTGGCTGGCGCCTTCGCGCCGGACTTCCAGTTGTCCGCCGCAGTCCGGGCAGATGGAGTCGGAAATGCTCATCGTGCTGTCTTTCCTGGGAAGAACCTGCGCCAGGGGTCCGGGCTGGCCGCAACGCCGTCGTACGCCAGTGCGCCGACCCCCGACCTGGAACGAAAGACAACTATCCCTCATCTCCGAGCCTGATGCAAAGGCATCATGACTCCCCTTGCTGCCGCCCCCCTTTCCCGTGACAACCGCGCGCCATCACCCCATCACCCTCCCTCCCGCCACATCCAGCGTCACCCCGGTGATCCACCCCGACGCCGACGACAGCAGGAACAAGGCCGCCGCCGCCACATCATCCACTTCCCCCAACCTTCCCAACGGAAACGCCGGCAGCATGGCGCGACGCTGCGCATCCGGCATGCGCAAGGCCGTCCTCTCGGTCAGCACCGCCGACGGCGACAGGCAGTTGACCCGCACGCCGGCCGGCCCCGCCTCCACCGCGGCGTGCCGCGTCAGCATGATGACCCCAGCCTTGGCCGCGCCGTAGCCCGCCGGCGCGCCCGAGGCCACGCGGCCGCCGGCCGAGGCCATTGTCACCGCGCTGCCCGCGCCGCGCGCGATCATGCCCGGCAGGAAGCATTGCAGCGTGAAGAACGTGGACGTCAGGTTGTTGTCGAGGCTGGAGCGCCAGTCCTGCTCGCTGATCTCGCCCAGGGGCTGCGGCCGGCCCGTGCCGCCGCCGGCGAAGGCCGCCAGCAGGTCCGGCTCGCCCCAGGCCTGGCGCAGTTCCCCGGCCATGCGCCGCGTGTCCGCCAGGCTGGCGCAATCGGCGGGCGCCGCCATGGCCTGGCCGCCGGCGTCCCGGATCGAGGCGACCACGGCCTGGATCGCCGCCTCGTCGCGGCCGTTGACGGCCACCTTCGCGCCGCTGGCCGCCAGGGCCCGGCACGTCGCCGCGCCGATGCCGCGCGAGCCGCCGGTCACCAGCGCGACCTTGCCGCGCAGGTCGGGATAGTGGGTGATCGTGGATGGAAGGGTCGTCATGGCCTGCGCTCCGATGTAGGGAAAGACGCAGCGTAGAAGCCGCCATGGCTATACTCAATTCATCGTTTTTTCGCTGATCCATAAATTTATTTATGTCATATCTGCTCTATCTGCGCAGCTTCGTCAGCGTCTACCGGCACAGTTCCATCTCGCGCGCGGCGTCCACGCTATCGCTGACCCAGCCCGCCGTGTCGCGCCATGTGAAGCTGCTGGAAGCCCATCTGGGCGCGACGCTGTTCACCCGGCTGCCGCGCGGGCTGGCGCCCACGCCCGCCGCGATCGAGCTGGAACGGCAGGCCGGTCCGCACCTGGACGTGCTGGAAGGTATGCTCGACGCGCGGGGCGAAGGCGGCGCGCTGGCCGGCGTCGCGCATGTCGGCGCCACCAGCGGCTTCATCGCGCTGCTGCTGCCGGCGCTGGCCGGCCTGCACCGCCGCGGCCTGCGCGTGGACCTGCGCGCCATGCCGCCGCCCGCCCTGCTGTCGGCGCTGGCCGAGCGCGTGATCGACGTGGCGGTGACGCCCGCGCGCATTCCGCACAAGGGCGTGGAATACCAGCTGCTGCATGAATGCCCGCAACAGCTGGTGTGCGCGCCCCAGTGGAGCGGCAGGCTGCCGAAAAGCGCCGCGCCCCGGGGCCTGCCGCTGATCGACCAGCAAGGCCCCGCCGCGCCGCTGGCGCCCTACTGGAAGCAGGTCTACGGGCGCGATCCCGACGCGCCGGCGCTGGTCCTGCCCGACTATCAGGCGGCGCTGGACGCGGCCCGCGCCGGCGCCGGGCTGGCCGTGGCGCCCGAATGCCTGTGCCGCGACGCCTTGCAGGCCGGGCAACTGGTCGCCGCGCCGCAGGCCCGACGTCCGCCGTCCTTCGCGCTGTACGCCGCGCGCCCCAAGGGGCCGCTGTCCGAACGCGCGCGCTACTGCCTGGAACGGCTGGCCGAGGCGGCGGCGCGCTGGTAGCGCCGGTCTTGCTGACAGGTCGCTGATACGACAACGAGAATAATTATTATTAATATAGAATCACGCCTGTCAGCCATCCCGAGCACCGGCAGTCCAGATGTCTCCGCTTCCGGCCCAGCGCCGGCTTCCTCGCCCTTTTCCCCTTACCCGCCGCGCGGCCGTCGCGCTGTCCGCGCTGCTGCTGACGATCGCGCTTGCCCTTGTGTGGCTCACGAGCGCACGCCAGCCCGCCGCGCCGCGCCCCGGCTTCGGCTTCGGCAAGGAAGCCGTGCCGGTCAGCGTGGCGCCGGCCACCAGCGGCCCCTTGCGCCTGGACCTGCATGCGCTGGGCACGATCACGCCGCTGGCGCGGGTCGTGCTGCGCGCCCAGGTCGACGGTGAACTTCAGGCGCTGCATTTCACGGAAGGCCAGGAGGTCCGCCCCGGCCAGTTGCTGGCCCAGATCGATCCGCGTCCCTACCATGCCGCGCTGGCCGTCGCCGAAGGCGAGCTGGCCCGCAGCCAGGCGCTGCAGGCGAACGCCGACATGGACCTGCGCCGCTACCGCGCGCTGGCGCGCAACGACGCCGTGGCCGGACAGAAACTGGACGCCGCCGAGGCCCAGGCGCGCATGACGGCCGCCCAGGTCGCGCGCGACCAGGCACGCGTGGACGAGGCCCGCCGCCAGCTCGCATTGACGCGCATCACCGCGCCGCAAGGCGGCCGTATCGGCCTGCGGCGGGTGGACGCCGGCAACCATGTGCGCGCCTCGGACGCCGACGGCCTGACCACGCTGGTGCAGACCCGCCCTATATCCGCCGTTTTCAGCATCCCGGAAACCCGGCTCGACGCGCTGCGCCGGGCGCAGGCCGGCGGCGCCGCGCTGCGCGTGCAGGCCTGGGACGCGGACGAACGGCGCATCGTCGCCGAAGGCACGCTGCAGGCGCTGGACAACCGTATCCAGGCCGCGACCGGCACCGTCAAGCTGCGCGCCCATTTCGACAACGCGGACGAGGCGCTGTTTCCGAACCAGTTCGTCAACATCCGGCTGGCCGTGGTGCAGCGGGAGGACGTGGTCTCCATTCCCTCGGCGGCCGTGCAGCATGGCGCCGAGGGCGCCTTCGTCTTCGTCATCGGCCAGGACCTGCGCGCCGCGCGCCGCGTGCTGGCGCTGGGCGCGGCCAACGCCGGCCGGGTCGAAGTCGCCTCGGGCCTGGCGCCCGCCGAGCGCGTGGTGGTGGAAGGCATAGACCGCCTGCATGATGGCAGCGAAGTGCTGATCGTCGAACAGCCCGGCTGAGGACGGCAAGCGCCATCTCGCCGCCTGCCTTTTTTCGCCGCCCTTTTTCGCCGCCCCATTCCCTTGCCCGCATGAGCCTCTCCCGCCCCTTCATCCAGCGCCCGGTCGCCACGTCCTTCCTGATGATCGCCCTGCTGCTGTCGGGCATCCTGGCGTGGCGGCTGTTGCCGGTGGCGGCGCTGCCGCAGGTGGACTACCCCATCATCCAGGTCTCGACGCAGTATCCGGGCGCCAGTCCCGCGATCACCGCGCGCGCCGTGACCGCGCCGCTGGAGCGGCGCTTCGGCCAGATTCCGGGCCTGAAGCAGATGTCCTCGTCCAGCGGCGGCGGCGTGTCGGTGATCACGCTGCAATTCTCGCTGGACGTGTCGCTGGGCGTGGCCGAGCAGGAAGTGCAGGCCGCCATCAGCGCCAGCGGCGCGCTGCTGCCGTCGGACCTGCCCGCCCCGCCGGTCTACCGCAAGGTCAACCCGGCCGACGTGCCCATCCTGACGCTGGCCGTGACCTCGGAATCGCTGCCGCTGCCGGCGGTCTACGACCTGGTCGACACGCGCATGACCCAGCGGCTGGCGCAGCTGTCGGGCGTGGGCATGGTCAGCCTGGCGGGCGGCCAGCGCCCGGCGGTGCGGGTGCAGGCCAATCCCATGGCGCTGGCCGCGCGCGGGCTGCAGCTGTCCGACGTGCAGCAGGCGATCGCCAGGGCCAACTCCAACCAGCCCAAGGGCAGCTTCGACGGCCCGGTGCGCTCCGTCATCATGGACGCCAACGACCAATTGAAGAGCGCGGCCGAGTACCGCGAGCTGATCGTGGCCTGGCGCGACGGCGCGCCGCTGCGGCTGGGCGAGGTTGCCACCGTGGAGGACGGCGCCGAGGACCGCTACCTGGCCGCCTGGGTCGACCGCCAGCCGGCCGTGCTGGTCAACATCCAGCGCCAGCCCGGCGCCAACGTGATCGCGGTGGCCGACCAGGTCAAGGCGCTACTGCCGCAGCTCACGGCCAGCCTGCCGGCGGCGGTAAGCGTCAGCGTGCTGACCGACCGCACCGACAGCATCCGCGCCTCCGTGCGCGGGGTGCAGCGCGAGCTGGTCTTCGCCGTGGCGCTGGTGGTGCTGGTGACCTTCCTGTTCCTGCGCAACCTGCCGGCCACGCTGATCCCCAGCCTGGCGGTGCCGTTGTCGCTGATCGGCACCTTCGGCTTCATGCACCTGGCCGGCTTCTCGACCAACAACCTGACGCTGATGGCGCTGACCATCGGCGCCGGCTTCGTGGTGGACGACGCCATCGTCATGCTGGAGAACATCGCGCGCTATCGCGAACAGGGCCACAGCCCCATGAGCGCCGCGCTCAAGGGCGCGGGCCAGATCGGCTTCACGCTGGTGTCGCTGACGCTGTCGCTGATCGCCGTGCTGATCCCGCTGCTGTTCATGGAGGACGTGGTGGGCCGGCTGTTCCGCGAATTCGCGGTGACGCTGGCGGTGGCCATCCTGATCTCGCTGGCGGTATCGCTGACGCTCACGCCCATGATGTGCGCGCGGCTGCTGCCCGCGCACCCGCCGCGTCCGCCCGGCCTGCTGGACCGCCTGCAGGCGCGCTATGCGGACTGGCTCGACCTGACGCTGCGCCACCGCCGCCTGACGCTGGCCGCCATGCTGGCCACCGTGGCCCTGACCGGCCTGCTCTATCTGATCGTGCCCAAGGGCTTCTTTCCCGTGCAGGACGGCGGCGTGCTGCAGGGCGTGACCCAGTCGGCGCAGAGTTCGTCCTTCGACGCCATGGCGCGCCGCCAGCAGGCGCTGGCCAACGCCCTGCTGGCCGATCCCGACGTGCAAAGCCTGTCGTCCTTCATCGGCGTGGACGGCATGAACAGCACGCTCAACACCGGCCGGCTGCTGATCAATCTGAAGCCCTGGTCCGAGCGCGGCTCGGCGCTGCCGGCCATCATGGCGCGGCTGGACGAGCGCGCGCGCGAGGCGGGCGGCATCTCGCTGTACCTGCAGCCGGTGCAGGAACTGAATATCGAGGACCGCGTCAGCCGGGGCCAGTACCAGTTCAGCCTGACCTCGCCGGATGGCGCGCTGCTGTCGCGCTGGACCGCCGCGCTGCTTGAACGGCTGCGCCAGTCGCCGGCCATCGCCGGCATTTCCTCGGACCTGCAGGACGGCGGACGCCAGGCCTATCTGCAGGTCTCGCGCGACGACGCCGCGCGCCTGGGGCTGACCATGGACGACGTGGCGCAGGCGCTCTACAACGCCTTCGGCCAGCGCCAGGTCGCCACGCTCTTCACCCAGTCGAACCAGTACCGCGTGGTGCTGGAGGTGGACCGCCGCCTGGCCGCCAGCCCCGCCGCGCTCGAACGCATCTACCTGAAAAGCGCGGACGGCCAGGCCATTCCGCTGTCGGCGCTGGCCACGGTCAGCGAGCGCGCCACGCCGCTGGCCGTGAACCATCTGTCGCAGTTCCCCGCCGCCAATCTCTCGTTCAGCCTGCCGCCGGACGGCTCGCTGGGCGAGGCCATCGCCGCCATCGAGGCCGCGCGCGCAGACATCGCCATGCCGCCCAGCGTCGAGCTGCGCCTGCAGGGCGCGGCGGCGGCCTTCCAGGCCTCGCTGTCGAACACGCTGTGGCTGATGCTGGCGGCCGTGGTGACCATGTACCTGGTGCTGGGCATGCTCTATGAAAGCGCCATCCACCCGGTCACCATCCTGTCCACCCTGCCCTCGGCGGCGGTGGGCGCGCTGCTGGCGCTGCTCCTGACCGGCAGGCCGCTGGACCTGATCGCCGTCATCGGCATCATCCTGCTGATCGGGCTGGTCAAGAAGAACGGCATCATGATGGTGGACTTCGCGCTGGAGGCCGAGCGCTCGCGCGGCCTGCCGCCCGAGGCCGCGATCCGCGAGGCCGCGCTGCTGCGGCTGCGGCCGATCCTGATGACCACGCTGGCGGCGCTGTTCGGCGCGGTGCCGCTGATGCTGGCCACGGGCTCGGGCGCGGAACTGCGCCAGCCGCTGGGCTGGGTCATGGTGGGCGGGCTGCTGGTCAGCCAGGTGCTGACGCTGTTCACCACGCCCGCCGTGTACCTGTTCTTCCACCGCCTGGGCCGCCGCGCCGCGCCCGCCACGTCCTCGCCTGAATCCGCGGGCGGCGAAACGCCATGATCCGCGCGCTGCTGCACCGCCCCGTCGCCTGCGTGTTCCTGGCGCTGGCGCTGACGCTGCTTGGCGCCGTGGCCTGGCGGCTGCTGCCGGTGGCGCCGCTGCCGCAGGTGGATTTCCCCACCATCGAGGTGCGCGCCAGCCTGCCGGGCGCCAGCCCCGAGAGCATGGCCAGCACGGTGGCCGCGCCGCTGGAGCGCGCGCTGGGCGGCATCGCCGGCGTCAGCGCCATGACCTCTTCCAGCAACCAGGGCGCCACCCGCGTGCAGCTGCAGTTCGACCTGGATCGCGACATCCACGAGGCCGCGCGCGACGTGCAGGCCGCCATCAACGCGGCGCGCGCCGACCTGCCCTCGGGCATGCCGGGCAATCCCACCTACCGCAAGGTCAACCCGTCGCAGGCGCCCATCATGGCGCTGGCGATCAGCTCGCCGACGCGGCCGGCCGGCGATCTCTACGACCTGGCCTCGACCGTGCTGGCGCAAAAGATCTCGCAGGTCCAGGGCGTGGGCGAGGTCACGCTGGGCGGCAGCTCGCTGCCGGCCGTGCGGGTGCAGGTCAATCCGAATGCGCTGGCGCACTATGGCATCGCGCTGGACGAGGTGCGCCAGGCCATCGCCGGCGCGGCGCCGATGCGGCCGCAAGGCCTGATCGAGGCGCCCGGACGCCGCTGGGAAGTGGCGACGCAGGAGCAGCCGCGCAAGGCCGCCGACTACGACGGCCTGGTGCTGCGGCACCAGGACGGCGCGGTGACCCGGCTGTCGCAGGTGGCGCGCGTCAGCGACTCGGTCGAGAACCGCTACAGCAGCGGTTTCCACAACCGCAACCCGGCGGTGGTGCTGACCATCAGCCGCCAGCCCGGCGCCAACATCATCGAGACCATCGCCGCCATCGAGGAAGTGCTACCCGGCCTGCGCGCGCTGATGCCGGCCGATGTGGACCTGACCGTGGTGCTGGACCGCTCGCCCGGCATCCACGCCACGCTGCGCGAGGCCCATGTCACGCTGGCGCTGGCCGCCGGGCTGGTGATCCTGGTGGTCTGGCTGTTCCTGGGCAGCGCGCGGGCCGCCGCCATCCCCAGCGTGGCCATCCCGGTCAGCCTGGTGGCCACCTTCGCCGTCATGTACCTGTGGGGCTTCTCGCTGAACAACCTGTCGCTGATGGCGCTGATCGTGGCCGCCGGGCTGGTGGTCGACGACGCCATCGTGGTGCTGGAGAATATCTCGCGCCACCTGGAACGCGGCCTGTCGCCGCAACGCGCCGCGTTGCGCGGCCTGCGCGAGGTCGGTTTCACGCTGGCCGCCATGACGCTGGCGCTGTCGGTGGTGTTCGTGTCGATCCTCTTCATGGGCGGGCTGGTCGAGCGGCTGTTCCGCGAGTTCTCGATCACGCTGGTCGCGGCCACGCTGATCTCGCTGCTGGTGTCGGTCGCCATCATTCCCGGCCTGTGCGCGCGCTGGCTCAGGCCGCCCGCGCCCAAGCCGCCGGACGAACGCAAGCCCGGGCTGGCCGCCGTCCGGCGGCTGTTCACGCGCCTGCATGACGCCTATGGCCGCAGCCTCTGGCGCGTGCTGGGCCATGCTCGCGCCACGCTGTTGCTGCTGGCCGCCGTGATCGGCTTGAACATCTACCTGTACGCCCAGTCGCCCAAGGGTTTCCTGCCGGTGCAGGACACCGGCCAGCTGATGGGCTTCGTGCGCGGCGACGACGGTTTTTCGTTCCAGGTGATGCAGCCCAAGATAGACCAGTACCGCCAGCTGGTGCTGCGTCATCCGGCGGTGCGGGACGTCATAGGCTACAACGGCGGCAGCCTGGGCATCAGCAATTCGCTATTCCTGATCCGTCTCAAGCCGGCCGCCGAGCGCAAGGAATCGTCCAGCCAGGTCATCGACTGGCTGCGCGCCAACGCGCCGCCCGTGCCGGGCGGCATGTTCTTCCTGAACGTGGACCAGGACCTGCGCATGCCCGGCGGCTTCGGCAATTCGGGCGACCACGAACTTGCCATCATGGCCAGCGACGTGCCGGCGCTGCGTGAGTGGTCGCGCGCCATCTCGCGCGCGCTGCGCGAGGTGCCCGAACTGCGGGACGTGGACGCCGTCGGCGACGCCGCCACCCAGCAGGTGGTGATCGACATCGACCGCGCCGCCGCCCGCCGCCTGGGCGTGGACATGGACACGGTCAGCAGCGTGCTCAGCAACTCCTTCAGCCAGCGCCAGGTCGCCACGCTGTACGACCCGATGAACCAGTACCGCGTGGTGCTGGAGCTGGATCCGCGCTACACCGAGGATCCGGACGTGCTGGAGCAGGTGCATGTGATCGCCGCGGACGGCGCGCGCGTGCCGCTGACGGCCTTCGCCAGCTACCGCCATGGGCTGGTCAACGACCGCGTCTTCCACGACGGGCTGTTCGCCGCCGTGGGCATCGGTTTCTCGCTGTCGCCGGGCCTGTCGCTGGAACAGGGCCTGGCGGCCATCGACGCCGCCATGGCGCAACTGATGGTGCCGTCCCACATCCAGGTGCGGCTGGGCGGCGATGCGCGCAGCTTCCAGAAAAGCCTGCAGGACCAGCCCTGGCTGATCCTGGCCGTGCTGGTCGCGATCTATCTGGTGCTGGGCATCCTGTACGAGAGCCCGCTGCACCCGCTGACCATCCTGTCCACCCTGCCCTCGGCCGGCGTGGGCGCGCTGCTGGCGCTGCGCCTGGCGGGGCTGGAATTCAGCCTGATCGCGCTGCTGGGCCTGTTCCTGCTGGTCGGCGTGGTGATGAAGAACGCCATCCTGATGATCGATTTCGCCATCGGCCTGCAGCGCCGCCAGGGACTGGCGCCCGAGCAGGCCATCCACCGCGCCGCCATGCTGCGCCTGCGCCCCATCGTCATGACCAACCTGGCCGGGCTGCTCGGCGCGCTGCCGCTGGTGCTGGGCATGGGCGAAGGCTCGGAACTGCGCCGTCCGCTGGGCATCGCCATCGTCGGCGGACTGATGATCAGCCAGTTCCTGACGCTCTACACCACGCCGATCGTGTATCTGGCGCTGGAGCGGCTGCGCGGGCGCCTGCGCCGCGCGCCGACGCCCGCGGCGGCTTCCGGGCGAAAGTGACGGGACGGCCAGGCGCGACGAGTGTGGCCGTGCCGAGGGGCCCGCCTGACGAGCCGGTTCAGTCCGCGCCCACGCCCAGCTGATACAGCGCGTACAGCGGCACGCCGGCCAGCGCGCGAAACAGCGGCCCCAACACCGAGTACGGCAGGCCATAGCCTTCCATCATCTTGTGCGCGGCGATCAGCCGCAGGCGCGGATGCGCCGCCGCCAGCTGGGCCTGCTTGCGCGGTCCCCAGTGGAACTGGGCGCCCGTATGCTTGACCGAGCTGTGCAACTTCGCGCGCCCGGCCACCAGCCAGCACATGGCGTCGAAGGCAAGTTCCGAGCCGGGCGGCGCGTGCTGGCCGAACAGGCGCAGCAGCGCCTGCATCTGCTCGGGCTTCAGATACATCGCCACGCCCTCCGCCATCAGGAATACCGGCGCGCCGGCGCCGTCCAGCGGCAGGCCCAGCGCGGGCCACCATTGCGGGTCGGCCAGATCCAGTTCGCGCAGCGCATGGCGTTCCATGGCCGGCGGCAGCAGCTCACGACGCAGCGCCAGCACTGGCGGCAGGTCGGCATCGATCATGCGCGCCCGCCCGTTGTCCAGCCACTGGAAATAGTCGCTCAGTCCGCAGCCCAGGTTCACCACCAGCCCGTCCGGCACGCGCGCCAGGAAGGCGCTCGCCAGCTCCCTGAAACGCCGCGTGCGCGCCAGGATGCCGTACACGCTGTGGCGGTCCCGCAGCCAGCGCGCGCCGTCGTCGCCCATGCACAGCAGCATGCGGCCCGCGTGCGCGTCCTGCACCGCCAGCTCGGGAAACAGCGTATCGCCCAGTGCGCGCGCCGCCAACGGGATGCGCAGCGTTTCACTGACATCCGACAGGCGCTCGCGCCTGTCCGGAGCCGGGGCGGCCGCCGGTCGTGGGTTTTTCGCGATCGATTCCTGCATGTACTGCTCCCGTCCAAAGTCGGATGCAAGCAGTATAAATAGGAATTATTCTCTTTTGTGAAATTCGTGGCGGGATCGCCGCCCCGGTGTCACGCCGCGCGGCGTGACCGCTCCAGGTACTGCGTCACCGCCTCCTGGTCCCCCGCGAACACGATGCGCGAGGCCTTCTGCTGGCGCTGGTAGACATACATGGGATCGTAGTATTCCGACAGCAGCCCCTCGATCCATCCCAGGTGTCCCGCCACGCCCAGGCCCAGCGCCTGGCCGCGCAGCGCCTCGTCCATGATGGCCGCGAGACGCTTGTGGCGCTCGCCGCCCAGCCGCCTGGCGATGTTGTCCAGGCTCTGGCGCAGCCGTTGCGCGAACAGGGCCTGGCCCTGCTCCGGGCCGTGGGCCGCCGCGAATTCGGCGCTCAGGTCGATCACGTAGTCGCGCAGGATGCGCTGCTTGCGGTTCTCCAGGCTGTCCTCCAGCCACACCAGGCCATGGCGCTGCATGCCCTGGTACAGCGCGGGCGGCAGGCTGCAGCTGCCCACGGCCTGGCCCTCGTCCTCGACCACGAAGCGCGCGTGGCCGGCGGCGCGTTTTCTCAGGATGTCGATCGCCAGCGCGTTGTCGAAATTGATCTGCGTGGGCTGGCCGCTCACGCGCTTGCCGAAGCTGGAGCCGCGATGATTGGCGTGCCCTTCCAGGTCCAGCGCGTCGTCCAGCCGGTGCAGCACCTCGGTCTTGCCGGTGCCGGTCATGCCGCCCAGCACCAGGAAGCCGCATTCGGCGATGGCGCGGTCCAGCGTGTCCAGCAGGAAGCCGCGCATGGCCTTGTAGCCGCCGGTCACGCGCGGATAGGCGATGCCGGCCTCGTCGCGCAGCCATTGCTGCACGATCTGCGAGCGCAGGCCGCCCCGGAAACAATACAGGTAGCCGTCCGGATGCGCCTGCGCGAACGCGGCCCAGGCGTCGAGGCGGGCTGCCTTGACGGCGCCGCCGACCAGGCGGTGCCCCAGCTCGATGGCGGCCTGCTGGCCGCGCTGCTTGTAGCAGATGCCCACCAGCTCGCGCTCTTCGTCCGTCATCAGCGGCAGGTTCGCGACGCCGGGAAACGCGCCCTTGGCGAACTCGACGGGCGCGCGGGCGTCCATCATGGGCACGTTGTGGAGGAAAAGATCGCGGTAGTTGCTGGTGTCTGCGCGCATGGCCGTCAAACCGCGCGCGACGATGCGGGCGGACAGGGAAACCTGGGGATTCTAAACCAGACGCCCGGCCCGCCCTTGCGCCGCGCCATCCTGAGCGCGGCCGGCCCGGCACCGGCGCGCGCGCAGCCGCTCAAGCCTCGTAGCGCTTGCCCGCCGCCAGCAGTTCCGGCGTGCCGATCATCGCGTTCAGGCCGTCGAAGTCCAGCATGCGGTCGCGCCAGGGGGCCGTGGTGCCGTGCTGGCGCAGGCTGCCGTAGTAGCCCGCCAGCGTGTGGGCCACGGCGCGCGCCGTGCCGCCCGGAAAGATGACGATGCCGAATCCCAGCGCGGCCAGTTCCTGGGCGCTTTGCACCGGCGTCTTGCCGCCCTCGACCATGTTGGCCAGCAGCGGCGCGCGATCGGCGAAGCGACCGCAGGCCGCCCGCATCTGTTCGCCGCTGCGCAGGGCCTCGATGAACAAGGCATCCGCGCCCGCCTCCAGATAGCGCTCGGCCCGATCCAGCGCGGCGTCCAGCCCCTCCGAGGCCAGCGCGTCGGTGCGCGCCAGGATCAGGGTCTCGCGCGACTGGCGCGCGTCCACGGCGGCGCGCAGCTTGCCGCACATCTCGGCGGCCGGCACCACGGACTTGCCGTCCAGGTGGCCGCAGCGCTTGGGAAAGGTCTGGTCCTCCAGCTGGATCATGGCCGCGCCGGCCCGCTCCAGCCCGCGCACCGTGCGCTGCACGTTCAGGGCATTGCCGAAACCGGTGTCGGCGTCGACGATGATGCGCGCCCGGACCCGCTCGGCGATGCGCGCCAGCGCGTCCTCGACCTCGCTGTACGTGGTCAGGCCCACATCGGAACGGCCCAGCCGCGTATAGGCGATGGACGCGCCGGACAGGTACAGGGCCTGGAAACCGGCCTGCTCGGCGGCCAGCGCCGACAAGGCGTCGTACACGCCCGGCGCGAGGACCGGGCCCTGGGCCAGCTGTTTACTCAAGGTGTTCATGCCTGGATGCCTCCATGAACGTGGATGCCTGTATGAAAGTCATGCGCATGCCTGTGGCCGCCCGGCGCTACGGAGTCGGCTCATCGGCCAGCGCCATGCCCGCGATCCCGGCGGCTGTCGCGGCGGCGATATGGCCGCCCGCGATGGCGCTGAGCAGGCCGTTGCCCGACAGATAGCCCGCCACGTCGTTGCCCGACACGCCGCGCGCCGCGCCGCCCGCCGCCATCAGGTTTGGAAACAGGCCGCCGTCCGCCCGCCGCACGCGGCAACGCGCGTCGATGTCCAGCCCGCCCTGGGTATGGAACAGCGCGCCGGTGACCTTGACCGCGTGATACGGCGCGGACAAGGCGCGCGTGAAGCAGCGCCCATGGACGTCCGGCGCATCCCTTGCCACCGACCGCAGCGTGTCGGCCAGCGCCCGCGCATCGCAACCGATCAGCGCGGCCAGCGCCGGCACGTCGTCGGCCGTGCGCAGCGCGCCCGCCGCGCGCGCCGCCTGGAAATCGGGAAAGTCCCGCACCAGCGCCAGCGCCTGGTCATCGAACACGTTCCAGGCCACGCCGTCCGGCTGCGCGAGCACGCGCACCGCCGCTTCCGAATAGCCCTGGGTCTCGTCATGAAAGCGCCGGCCCAGGCGATTGACCTGCACGCCGCCATCCATGATCACGGCCCAGGACACCAGCGCGCCCTGCGGCGTGGCCCAGGAGCCGTGCCCCTGGTAGGCCCCCATGTCGGCCAGGCCCGCGCCCAGCTCCCGTCCCCAGCGCACCGCGCTGCCGTCGTTGCCGGCGTGGCCGCCATAGACCGCGTCCGCCATGGCCGGCAGATGCTCGCGCACCATGGCGGCATTGCCGCCAAAACCGTTGCAGGCCAGGATGAGCGCGTCGCAGCCGATATGCTCGCGCGTCCCGTCCGGCCGTTCGCAGGCCACGGCCGTGATACGACCCAGCCCGTCGTGCCGCAGCTCGCGCGCCAGCGTGCGCGTCAGCACCAGCGCGCCCGCGTCCGCCGCCGCCTGTCCCAGCGCGGCCATCAGCGCCTGGCCCGAGCGCTGGCGCAGCGTGTGCATGCGAGGGGCGCGATGGCCGGGATACAGGAAGCCGTCCAGCAGCTCGAAGCACAGCCCGGCCCGTTCCAGCGCGTCGATGGCGGCCGGCGCGGCCCGGGCATAGGCTTGCACCAGATGCGCGGCGGCGGCGCCGCCGGTCTTGGCCTGGATGTCGGCGGCGAAGTCCTCAACGCTGTCCGCCACGCCAGCGGCGCGCTGCACGCGCGAGCCTGCCGCCGGGATGAAGCCCGACGACAGCGCGGTGGACCCGCCCGGCACGGCGTCGCGCTCGATCACCACGCATTCCACGCCCGCCCGCGCCAGCCGGATGGCGGCGGTCAGGCCGCAGGCGCCGCCGCCGATGATGAGCACGGGCAGCGACAGCTCCGGCTCGGCTTGCGCTTCGGGCTCGCTCATCGGGCGAGCCCCGCGATGAAGTCCTCGCAGGCGCGCAGCTCCGCCACGCTGCGCAGGTCGGCCAGCGCGGCATCGTGCAACGCCGGCGTCGGCGCGGCGCAGCCGTCGGCCAGCACCGTGACGTGGTAGTCGCGCATGTGGGCGTCGCGCGCCGTGCTAGCCACGCCGCCGTTGGTCACGATGCCGCAGATGGCCACGCGCTCGATGCCGGCGCGCCGCAGCACCCAGTCCAGCTGCGTATTGAAAAAGGCCGAATAGGCGACCTTCCAGACGGCCACATCGACCAGACCGTCCAGCTCGGCCACGCAGGCGTGGCCCGGGCCGCCGGCGGCGAAATCGCCGCGCCCCAGGAACGGCCGCAGCCGGCGCAGATGCGGCGAGATCATCGGCTCGCCGGCCGCGTCGGGCCACAGCGTGAACTGGCTGGCGGCGACGAAGCCGCCGGCGGCCTTCAGGGCGCGCGCCACCGACGCCACGCGGGGCGGCAGCGCGCGCGCCTCGGCCGAGACCGCGCCGCCTCGGTCATAGGCGCCGCCGGGCGCGAGGAAGTCGTTCTGCAGGTCGATGACGATCAAGGCGGTGGATCGGGCGTCGGACATGGTGTGCTCCTGTTTCATCGCCGGACCGTTCCGGGATGGAAGATGCTGCCCCCGCAGGGGCGCCGGGCATCGTGTGGATGCGTCATGGCTGGCGGCGGATCAGCAGATTGCCCAGGCGGTCGACACGGCCGACGAAGCCGGGCTCGATCCAGATCGTGGTGTCGGGCTGTTCCAGGATGGCCGGGCCGGCCACTTCCGCGTCGACGGGCAGCGCCAGTCGCTCGTAGCGCGCCGCGTCCCACCATTGCCCGGCGTGATAGACGGCCTGCGCACCCAGCGGCGCGGGCATCGCGCCGCCGACCGGCGCCAGCACCGCCAGGTCGAACTTTGGCCGCATGCCGATGCGCGCATAGCGCAGGTTCAGCACGCGCACCGGCATGCCGTCCAGGCTGCGGCCGTAGGCGCGACGATAAGCGGTCTCGAAGGCGGCGGCGATGCCCGCGCGCGTCAGCGCCTGGCGCTCGACCGGCACGTTCACCGTATGGCTCTGGCCGGCGTACAGCATGTCCAGCTCGATGCGCTCGCGCACGCCCTCGAAGGCCACGCCGGCCGAGTCCAGCCGCTGCTGGCAGCTGTCGGCCAGGGCCTCGACGCGGCGCGTCAGGTCGGCCTCGTCCAGGCCCGCCAGCGTGGTGTTCAGCGTCTGCACGCTGTCGTGGCGCATGTCGGCCATGACGCAGCCCAGCGCCGAGGTCACGCCCGGAAAGCGCGGCACGATGCCCTGCAGGCAGCCGACCTCGCGCATCAGCGCGCAGACGTGCAGCGCGCCGCCGCCGCCAAAGGGCATGTAGGCGAACTTGCGCGGATCGTGGCCGCGCTCGATGGACACCACGCGGATCGCGCCGGCCATCTTGGCGTTGGCCACCGTCAGGATGGCCTCGGCCGCCGCGTGCGGGTCCAGGCCCAGCGGCCGGCCCACGTGCTCGTCGATGGCCGCGCGCGCGCGTTCGCCGTCCATCCGCGCCAGCAGCCCGCCGCCCAGCGGCCGGTCGGCCGCGATGCGGCCCAGCAGCACATTGGCGTCGGTGACGGTGGGCCGCGTGTTGCCCCGGCCATAGCAGGCCGGCCCCGGGTTGCTGCCTGCCGATTCCGGACCGACCTGCAGCAGGCCGCCGGCATCCACGCTGGCGATCGAACCGCCGCCCGCGCCTATGGTCTCGATCTGTATCATCGGCGCGCGCACCACCATGCCGAACTCGATCGCGGTCTGCGCCGCCAGCGAGACCTCGCCGCCAGCCACCAGCGACACGTCGAAGGAGGTGCCGCCCATGTCGCCCGTGACCACGTCCGGCAGGCCGGCCGCGCGCGCGATGGCGGCGCAGGCGATGACGCCCGCCGCCGGGCCGGACAGCGCCGTGCGCACCGGCACGTCGCAGGCGGTTTCGCGCGACATCACGCCGCCGTTGCTCTGCACCACCAGCAGCTCGCCCGCGAATCCGTGACCACGCAGGTCTTGTTGCAGCCGGGTCAGGTAGTTGCCCACCACCGGTTGCAGGGCGGCGTTGAGCGTGGCCGTCGAGCAGCGCTCGAACTCGCGGATCTCGGGCAGCACCTCGGTCGCGGCGGTGACGTGGCCGTTGGGCCAGATCTCGCGCACCCGCGCCACGGCGCGGGCCTCGTTGGCCGGATTGGCATAGGCATTGACGAAGAACACGCAGACCGCCTCGCAGCCGCGCGCCAGCAGCTCGCGCGCCGCCGCCTCGACCTGGTCCAGGTTGACCTCGGTATGGATCGCGCCGTCGGCCAGCACGCGCTCGTCGACCTCCAGCCGCAGGTCGCGCGGCACCACGGGCTCGTAGCCGCCGCGCAGGCCCCAGGTCTGCGGCCGGTCGCGCCGGCGCATCTCCAGCACGTCGCGAAAGCCCGCCGTGGTGATGATGCCGGTGCGTGCCACCTTGCGTTCCAGCAGCGCATTGGTGCCGACCGTGGTGCCGTGCACGATGGTGGCGATGGCGCCCGCGCCCTCGGCCGCGCGGCCGATACCGTTCATGAAGCCGCGCGCTTCCTCGCCGCGCGTGGAAGGCACCTTGATCACGCGCGCCTCGCCGGTATGCTCATCGAGCACGAACAGGTCCGTGAACGTGCCGCCCACGTCCACGCCCACCACCAGGGATTGTTGCGTCGTCGCCATCGTCATGCCCTTCCCTTTTCCCGCGCGGCGTCCGCGCCGCTCACATAGCCCATGTCGCGGTCGCGCTGGCGCGCCGCCTCGCTGCGCTGCTCCGGCGGTCCGTAGCCGCCGCCGCCCGGCGTTTCCAGCCGCACCCGTTCGCCGCGCTTGAGCGCGATGCCCAGCATCTTGGAGGTCATGGGCGGCGCCAGCCACTGCCCGTCCTGCTGATAGCGGAACACGTTCGATGCCGCCGGCTCGCCGCCGGCCACGCCCTTGGGGCTGCTGCGGCCGCGCTCGCCGAAGATGAAGGCCTCGGCGCTGTCTTCCAGCAATTCGATTTCGTAGATGGCGCCCAGGCCGCCGCGATGCCTGCCGTCGCCGGCCGAGTTGGGCCGCAGCGCCCATTGGGTGAAGCGCACCGGATAGGCGGCCTCCAGGATCTCCAGCGGCGGAATCGTCGCCGTGGAGATCGGCGCGTTGCCGTGGCTCAGGCCGTCGCCCGCGCTATGGCCGCCGTGGCCGCCGCCGAAGAAGCTGAACATGACCCAGCGCTGCCCCTGGCGCGCCGCGTCGCTGCGGTAGCCGGCGATGGACAGCGCGTTGATGGTGCCGTAGGCCTGGGCCGGCGCGCGCCCGGGCGCGGCCTGGGCCACGGCGCAGAAGATCACGTCGATCATGCGCAGGATGGTCTCGGTATAGCCGCCCACCGGGCGCGGCCGTTCCGCCGAGATCAACAGGCCGTCGGGCAGCGTCACCGTCACCGCGTCCAGCACGCCGGCATTGGCCGGCACGTCCGGAAATACGTGCTTGAGCGCCACGTAGCAGGCGGCCACGGCGGTGGCGCGCGAGATATTGACCGGGCCGGCGCAGGCCGGCGAGGTCTCGGAGAAATCCAGTTCCAGCCGTTCACCGCTCACGCGCAGCCGCAGGGCGATGGTCAGCTCGGCGTCCTTGACGCCGTCGTTGTCCAGCGTGTCGCGGTAGCGGTACTCGCCGTCCGGCAGGCTGGCCACGTGGGCCAGCATCAGGCGCCGGGCGCGCTCGCGCAGCGTGTCCAGCGCGGCCCGCACGGTGTCGTCGCCGTACTCCTGCAACAGGTCGTCGAGCCGGCCCGCGCCCAGTTCCAGCGCGGCCAGCTGGCCGTTCAGGTCGCCCCACAGGCTGTCGGGCAGGCGCGAATTGGCCTTCAGGATGGCCAGCACGTCCTCGTCCAGCACGCCGCCGCGCACCATGCGCACCGGCGGGATCTGCACCGCCTCCTGCCAGCACTCGGTCGCGGCCGGGTTGTAGTTGCCGGGCACCGCGCCGCCCACGTCATGCCAGTGCGCGGCCGAGGCCAGGTAGCAATACAGCTCGCCGCCCCGGAACACCGGGCGCACCAGCTTGAAGTCGTTGGCGTGGGTGCCGCCGTCGTAGGGATCGTTCAGGATCCACACGTCGCCGTCCCGCATGCCGCCACGCGCCTGGGCGGCGCGGGCGGCGGCCTGGACCGCGAAGGACATGGCGCCCACGAACACCGGCAGGCCGGACTTGCCCTGCACCAGCGTGGCGCCGCTGGCGGCGTCGTACAGGCCGTGGCAGGCGTCGTGCGCCTCGGCGATGATGGGATTGAAGGCGCTGCGGTACAGGGTCGCGTCCATTTCGTCGGCGATCTGTTCCAGCCGGCCGTTGAGCACGGCCAGGGTGACGGGGTCTAGCATGATGGCAGTTCCGGTTCGTCAGGATTCGTTGGCATTGCCCGGAGCCAGCCCGGCTTGCGGCCGGGCCCCCTTTTGCAGCGCCTTCAGTTGATTGAGCAGGCCGCCCGCCCGCACCATGTCCAGCAGGAAGTCCGGCAGCGGCTCGCAAGCCAGCGCCTCGCCGTCCTGGCGATGGATGCGGCCGGCGTCCGGGTCCAGGCTGACGCGTTCGCCTTCGGCCAGCCGGGCGGCATGCGGGCAGGTCAGCAACAGCAGGCCGACGTTGAAGGCGTTGCGGAAGTACAGGCCGTTGTAGGACGGCGCCACCACCGCCGCCACGCCCAGCCGGACCAGGGCGGCCGCGGCCTGTTCGCGCGAGGAACCGATGCCGAAGTTGGGCCCGGCCACCAGCACGTCGCCGGGCCGCACGCCGGCGGCGAAGTCCGGCCGCACGCGCTGCAGGCAATGGCGCGCGATCTCGTCGATGCCGAACTTCATGTAGGCGCCCGGGGCCAGCGCATCGGTGTCGATGTCTGCGCCCACCCGCCAGACGCGGCCATGCTGGCTCATTGCAGCACCTCCCTGGGATCGATGATGCGGCCCGCGGCCGCCGCGGCGGCCACGCTGTAGGGCGAGGCCAGGTAGACCTGGGCGGTCTCCGAGCCCATGCGCCCCTTGAAATTGCGCGCCGTGGTCGAGATGACCGTGGCGCCGTCGGGAATCGAGCCGCCATAGCCGGCACAGGCGCCGCAAGACGTGGGCAGCAGCTGCGCGCCCGCCTCCAGCAGCGTCTGCAGCACGCCCTCGCGCTCGGCATCTTTCTGGTCGCGCAGGCTGGCGGGCGCCACCATCAGCTTGACGCCCGCCGCCACGCGGCGGCCGCGCAGCACGGCGGCGGCGGCGCGCAGATCGTCCAGCTTGGCGCCGGTGCAGGCGCCGATGTAGGCCGCCTGCACCGCCACGCCCGCGTAGGCGTCCACGTCCGCCGCATTGGCGGGGCTGTGCGGGGCGGCCACCTGCGGCGCCAGCGCGGCGGCGTCGAAATCGTGCCACTCGGCGTCGGCGCCGGGGTCGCTCTGCCAGTGCGCGATATCGAGCGGTCCCCGCACGCCGGCCTCGCGCAGCCAGGCCTCGGTGGTGGCGTCGGGCGCCACCAGGCCGACCTGCGAACCCAGCTCGGCGCTCATGTTGGACAGCGTCATGCGCTCCTGCATGGACAGCGCGCGCACCGCCTCGCCGCAGAACTCCACGGCCTGGTAGCGGCCGCCGTTCATGCCCAGGCGGCCGATCATGCGCAGCATCATGTCCTTGGCGGTCACGCCCGCGCCCAGCCGGCCGTTCCAGCGCATCATCAGCGTGCGCGGCACGCGCACCCAGATGCCGCCGGTGACGGCCACGCCCAGCATCTCGGTGCTGCCGATGCCGAACATGTAGGCGCCGAAGGCGCCGCCGGTGGGCGAATGCGAATCGCCGCCGACGCAGAACATGCCGGGCCGCAGATGCCCGCCCTGCGGCAGCACCACGTGGCAGATGCCCTGACTGTCGTAGACATTCGGCAGTTGCTCGCGCACGGCCCATTCCCGCGCGATGCGCACGATGCGGCGCGATTCCTCGTCGGACTCCGGCACGTAGTGGTCGATCACCAGCACCACCTTGGCGGGATCCCACAGCCTGGCGCCGACCTCGCGCAACATCGGTTCGAGCCGGCGCGGGCCGCTGGAGTCATGGAACATGGCCAGGTCGACGCGGCAGGTGACGATCTCGCCCTCGGCCACCGTCTCGCGCCCGCAGGCGGCGGCGATCAGCTTCTGGGCCAGGGTCTGCGGGACGGCATCCCCGCCCTCGCCCGCCCGGACCACGGCGCGCAAGGCGGCGGAGGGACTGATCGGATCCATGGCTACATCCCCAGATAGGCGCGGCGCACGTCGTCGCTGGCCATCAATTCGGCGCAGGATCCGCTGTGGCGGATCGCGCCCTCTTCCAGCACATAGGCGCGCTGCCCGGTTTCCAGCGACTGGCCCACGTTCTGCTCCACCAGCAGGATGGACAGCCCGGCGCGGTGCAGGCGGGCAATCAGCGCGAACAGTTCCTCGACCATCAGCGGCGACAGCCCGAGCGAAGGCTCGTCCAGGATCAGCAGCCGAGGCTCGGCCATCAGGCCCCGGCCGATGGCCAGCATCTGCTGTTCGCCGCCGGACATGGAGCCGGCCAGCTGGCCCAGGCGCTCGCGCAGACGGGGAAAGGTGTCCAGCACCTGTTCCAGATTGGCCGCGCGCCGGGCGCGCGCCCGCGCATAGGAGCCCAGCTCCAGGTTCTCGCGCACGCTCAGGTTGGGAAATACCCGCCGCCCCTCCGGCACCTGGATCAGGCCGGCGCGCACCACGTCGCGGTAGTGGCGGCCGGTCAGGTCCGAGCCGTCGAAGCGCACGCTGCCGCCCCAGGGCCTGACCAGTCCGCACAGGGTATTGTTGAGCGTGGACTTGCCCGCGCCATTGCTGCCCAGCAGCACCACGATCTCGCCCTGGCCCACGCTCAGGTCCACGCCGCGCAGCACTTCCGTGCGGCCGTAGCCGGCACGCAGGCCTTGCACTTCCAGCAAGCCGCTCATCGTCCCGCCTCCGCCCGTCCCGCGCCGCCCTGCCCGGCCAGGCGCGCGGCCGCGCCATGCCCCAGGTAGGCCTCCACCACCGCCGCGTCGCGCGTCACCTGCGCCGGCGTGCCCTGGGCGATGAGCCGGCCCTGCGCCAGCACCCAGACCTGCTCGGCCAGGCTCATGACCGCGCGCATCACGTGCTCGATCATCAGCACGGTCACGCCATCCGCCGCCAGCTGCCGCACCACGGGAATCATCTCGTCGATCTCGGCCGGATTCAGGCCCGCCAGCACCTCGTCCAGCAACAGCAACCGGGGCCGGGTGGCCAGCGCGCGCGCCAGCTCCAGGCGCTTGCGGCCGCACACGGTCAGGTCGGCGGCGGGCTTGTCCAGCTGCGCGCCCAGGTTGACGCGGCGCGCGATGGCCTCGGCGGCTTCCAGCGCGTCGGCCCGCCCCGGCAGGCGCAGGTGCGCGCCGACGGCGATGTTCTCGCGCACGGTCTGCGCGCCGAAAGGCTGCACGATCTGGAAGGTGCGCGCCATGCCCAGCCGCGCGGCGCGCTGCGGCGCCATGCCGGTGATGTCCCGGCCGTCGAACAGCACCTTGCCCTGATCCGGGCGCAGAAAGCCCGACAGCAGGCCGAACAGCGTGGTCTTGCCCGCGCCGTTGGGACCGACCAGCGCGCTGATGCTGCCGGCCGGCACCGCCAGGCTGACGTCCTGCACGGCCTTCAGGCCGCCGAAGCTGATGGATAGCGCCTGTGCTTGCAGCAGCATGTCATTTCTCCAGCGCGCGGCGCGCGGGCCGCTTGAACAGCCGCGCCGCCGATTGGCCGCAGCCGCTGATGCCGCGCGGGGCGAAGGTCACTATCAGGATCAGCACCACGCCGTAGATCACCATGCTGATGCCGGGCAGCTCGCCGAACAGGTTGCGCGTCAGGTCGGCCAGCGCGTGCAGCGCCAGCGCGCCCAGCACCGGTCCCCACAACGTGCCCATGCCGCCGACGATGGCGCCCACCAGCGCCTCGACCGACACGGCCGGGCCGAAGGCGATGGCCGGGTCGATGTACTGAAACACCTGCACATAGAAGGCGCCGGCCGCGCTCATGAAGGCCGCCGACAGCGCGATGCCGCCCAGCTTCACGCGCAGCGGATCGACGCCGATGGCGCGCGCCGCGTCCTCGTTGTCGCGTACGGCCTGCAGATAGGCGCCGAAGCGCGAGCGGCGCAGCCAGGCCGTGACGGCCAGCGCCAGCAGCACGAAGGCCAGGATCAGGTAGATGTAGCCGTGGCGGCTGGGGAACTGCATATTGGCCGCGACTTCGCGCAAGGGCAGCATCAGGCCGACGCCGCCGCCGGTGAATGACACGCTGGTCGCCACGATGCGCAGCACCTCGGCGAAGGCCAGCGTGACCAGCGCGAAGTAGGAGCCGCGCAGCCCGTAGCGGAACGTCAGCCCGCCCACGGCCAGCCCCGCCGCCATGCCCAGCGCGATCGCACAGGGCAAGGTAAGCCAGGGATTCCAGCCCAGCGACAGCTGGCCCAGCGCCTGGGCATAGGCGCCCACGCCGAAGAACAGCGCATGGCCGAAGGACAGCTGGCCGCCGTAGCCGCCCAGGATGTTCCAGGCCTGCGACAGCAGCGCCGCGTACAGCGACATCATGATGAAGGTCAGCAGCACGCCCGATTGCGTGACGCCGGTGACGGCGACCACGGCCAGTCCGAACAGGATAATGGCGCCGGCGTCTTTCAGGCCCGTGTTCATGCTTTCCCCCCGAACAGCCCCTGCGGGCGGAACAGCAATACCAGGATGAAGATGGCGAAGATGCCCATCTGGCCCAGCGAATCCCCCAGGAACAGCCCGCCCAGCGACTCCACCACGCCGATCAGCAATCCGCCGGCCAGCGCGCCGGCGAAGCTGCCCATGCCGCCCAGCACCACGATGGTGAAGGCCACCAGCACGAAGCCGCCGCCGACCTGCGGATTGACGTAGTACGCCGGCAGCAGGAAACAGGCGGCCGCGCCCAGGCAGGCCATGCCGATGCCGAACGACAGCGCGTAGACCCGTTCCACGTCGATGCCCATGAGCCGGGCGCCCTGCTTCTCGCGCGCCACCGCGCGGATGGCGCGGCCCAGGTCGGTGCCCCGGATCAGCCACAGCAGGCAGGCGGCCACGGCCAGCGCGCCGCCGAACGCGATCAGCTTGGGCAGCGCGATCAGCGCCGGCCCGATCTCGACCGTCGACAGCGCATAGGGCGTGTCGATGCTGCGCGTGTCGGACTTGAACCAGACCAGCGCCAGGTTCTCCAGCACGATGGACAGCCCCAGCGTGACCAGCAGGATGTTCTCGTCCTTGCCATGGCTGGCGCGGTTGATCACCAGCCGCTGCAGCAGGTAGCCCAGCGCGAACATGCCCGCCATCACCAGCGGCAGCGCCGCGTAGGGATCCAGGCCCAGCCGCTGGTTGAGCAGGTAGACCGCGTACAGCGCCACCATCAGCGCCGCGCCATGGGCGAAGTTGATGATGTGCAGCACGCCGTAGATCAGGGTCAGGCCCAGCGCCACCAGCGCATACACGGCGCCGGTGGTCAGGCCGTTGAGCACGGCGCTGAACAGGATGGCGGGATCCAGCGGCATCGCGTCAGGCCTTCACGGGGAACTGCGCGTCCGCCTGCCGGTACTCGGGCGGGATGATGACCTGGATGTCGCCGCCCAGGACCTGCGTCAGCAAGGGCCGCGCGCCGGTGTTCTGGCCGTCGACGAAACGGGTCGGGCCGTAGGGCATCAGATGGTCGGAGAACGCGCTGGCCGCCAGCGCCTCGATGATGGCGGCGCGGTCGGCCGATTTCGCCCGTTCCAGCGCGTCCGCCAGCAGGAACATGCTGGTGTACGTCATGAACACTTCGTAGCTGAAGTAGGCGCCCTTCTGCTCCACCCGCGCCTTCAGCGGCGCCACTCGCGCGTCCTTGGGGTTGAACCAGTGGTTGCAGTCGATGATGCCGTGGGCCACATCGGGATATTCCTTGAGGAACTTGTAGCTCGACGCCGCCCCGCCCAGCACCGAATAGATCGCCTTGGGCTGCACCTTCTGCTGCTTCATGGCGCGCAGCAGCAGCGCGTATTCGTTGTAGTAGTTGGCCGGGATCACGATGTCCGGATTGACCGAGCGCATGCGCAGCACGATGTTGTTGAAGTCGCGCGTCGGGTTCGGGTGCTTGATGACCTCATTCACCTCGAAGCCGTGCTCGGGCAGCGACTTGGACAGCAGTGCCGCCGTGCCCGCGCCGAACAGCGAGTCCTCGTGCACGATCATGACCGTGCGCGCCGGCTTGCCGGCGGCCTGGTTCAGCGCCGCCAGGTCCTGGATGGCGCGCTCGGTACAGCTGCGGTAGCCCGGCCCGAAGCGAAAGGTGTTCTTCAGCCCGCGCTCGACGATCTGGTCGGCCACGCCCACGTCGACCACATGGGGCAGCCCGTGGCGCGCGGCGGTCTGCGTGGTCGCCAGGCAGATCGCCGAGGCATAGGCGCCGACCACGGCGGACACGCCGGCCGCCGCCATCTTCTCGACCTCGGCCGAGCCCGCTTCGGGACGCGACTGCGCGTCGCCCAGCACCGCTTCCAGCGGCGCGCCGCCCAGCGACTTGATGCCGCCAGCCTTGTTGATGTCCTCGATGGCCAGCAGCGCGCCCAGCCGGCATTGCTGGCCCGAGTAGGCTAGCGCGCCCGTCACCGGATGCAGCACGCCGACCTTCACGGCGGGCGCGGACTGGCCGCGCGCGATCCAGGGCGCGGACAACAGGGCCGCGGCGGCGGCGGATTGGGTCAGGAAATGACGGCGCGTGTTCATGGCGAATCTCCGGGATGGGATCAATGGAATTGGGCCGACAGCTCTTCGCTGACCCAGACCTTGGCGTCGATGCCGCCGACGCGCGAGAGTTGCAACTGATATTGGTAGCGATCGGGCCGGTACAGGCCCTGCAGCAGCTGCACCGGACGTTCCTTGACGTCGCGCACCAGGCGCGTCACGGCCAGCAGGGCCGAGCCCACGGCCACGTCCAGATGCGGCGCGACCTGCGCATCGGCCAGCCGGGCGCTGATGGTCTGCGTGGCGCCGCCGAACTCGACGCCGGCCGACTCCAGCAGCATCAGCAAGGGCTGGCGCTCCAGGTCCTCGCGCGTGAAGGCGGCGACGGCCAGCGGCACATAAGTAGTGATGTAGGACAAGGGGCCGGCCTCGGTGCTGCGCACCCGCAGGCTCTTGATCACCGGCTCGCCCGGCGCGATCTCCAGCGCCTCGGCCACCGCCGGCGGCGCGCCGACCTGGACGCAGTCCAGCACGCGCACGGCGGTGCGCAGGCCCATGTTGACGATGTTCTCCATCAGGCCGGTCAGCTGCGCCTTCTGCGCCGCGCGCGGGCGCGGCGCGGTAGCCGACGCGGCCGGCGCGCTGCGCGGCCAGGTGCCCAGTCCGGGCCGGCGCGACACCAGCCCGTCGGCCACCAGCATCTCCATCGCCTTGCGGATGGTGATGCGGGCCACGCGGAACTGCGCGGCCAGCGCGTGCTCGCCCGGCACGCCGTCCACGTCGTAGCGCCCTTCCTGCAACTGCTCGCGCAGCACAAGGTAGATCTGGTGGTACTTCGGCAGCGGCATCGCGGTATCCATGCCGCGAACTCTAGAAGTGTCCTAATGTATGGTCAATAGAACAAATGCGCGTATGGGTTGTTCCATCGGGAAAATACCGAGACCACGGACCAACCCGACCCCGGTTGCAGACCGACGGGCCCGGGCCGGCGACCGCCGGCCCGGGCGGCTTCAGG